>NZ_JBSGBN010000144.1:0-26099 GCF_053601275.1 Streptomyces sp. NPDC004752
CATAACAGAGGGGCCCCCGGGGGGGCCCGTGCGGCCCCGCCCGGGGGGGGGGTGCCCGCAAGGCCCTCGTAGCTCCGCTACGAGGGCCTTCCGGCGCCTTGCGATCGCACGCACCAGACGCCGCACGCTGATCGGACTCCCACTCTGTTCGGAGCTCTTACCCATTCCGGCGCCGACGGGCCTGCCAGAAGGCCGCCGCGCCCAGCACGGCGACGGCCGCCGCGCCTGCCCACAGGCCGATCGACGGGCCGTCGTCCCCGGTGGCCGTCGGCTGCTTCGCGGCGGTCGTCGGCCTGTCGCCGGCGTCCGCCACCTGGTCGCCGCAGCCCTTGCGCGGGTATCCGGCGATGGCGCACAGCAGGGCGTTGGCGTCGTAGCGCAGCGGCCCCGCGACCGCCGCCAGGGCCTCGGCCGTCGTCGCGTCGGGCGCGACCACCGCGCAAGCGGTCCGTGCCTTCGGCGGCGTCTCGCCCTCGGGCGCGTCCGCCGCCGTACCGAAGTCGAGGACCAGTGCCACCCGTTTGCGGCCCTCCCGCTCGGGCGTCCGCGCGCAGATCGCGTCGAACGAGGCCGTGTCGCGCGGATGCGTGGCGTCGGCGGAGTCCTCGCTCACCGCGAAGCGGAAGCCCTGCACGGCACCGTCGGCGGGGCGGGCCGTCGACGGGCCCTCGGTGGCGTACGTCCACCGGTCGCCCTCGCGCTCCCAGAAGGACCAGTAGCGGTAGCCGACGGCCTGTGCCTGGCCCGCGGCCCCCCAGAACAGAAGCGCGGCCAGCAGCAGGAGCGCGCCGCGCCGGACGCCGGTCACGGCTGCCGCTTTCTGCGGTTGCTCAGCAGGAATCCGATGCCGGCGCCCGCGGCCAGACCGCTGCCGACCATCCACCACAGGCCGGCGCCCGGGCCGTCGTCGTCCTTCTTGCCGGACGCGTCGGCCGTCTCCGCCGTCTCCGACGCCTTGGCCGTCTGCGGCGCCGGGCCGGTCGCGTTGAGCGCCCGTACCAGATCCGTGCCGCCGAAGTTCCGCGGGTCCGTGCCGGTGGCGTGCGCCGCGAAGATGAGCTGGGCGTACGCGGCCGGTCCGCTCTGCTTCGCCCAGGCCGCCGCGTTCTTCTCCAGCCAGGCCAGCGGCTTGGCGGCCCGGCCCGCACCGCCCTGCGCGGCGAGCGCGACGACCGCGTCGGCGATGTTGCCGTAGTCGGGCTGCTCGGGCGCACCGGCCAGCGCGGAGGTGAGGTGGCCGTCCTTGGCGACGGCCCGTGCCAGGTACGACGCGCCGTTGGCCGCGGCCTGTTCGGGAGTGAGCCGGTCCGACGCCGCGCAGCTCGTGCCGGATCCCGTGCCCGACCCCTTGTCCGATGCCTCGCCCGGCTCGCCGGGCTTGCCTGCCTTCGCGTCGAGGCCCGCGCCCAGCGCGCCCACCACGGCCGCCGCGGTGGCGTCCGCGTTGGCGGTCAACGCGCCCTTCTTGTCCGGCTGATAGGCGAAGGCACCCGCGCCCGCATCCTTGCCCTTGCCATCCTCGCCCGTGCCTTCGCCTTCGCCCCCGCCCTCGCCGGAGCAGGGCAGGGCCAGCTTCAGCAGCGCGTCGTACGGGGACTTGCCGTCCTTACCGTCCTTGCCGCCCTTGACGACCTCCGCGGGCCGCTCACCGGCCGCCGCGAGCGCGCCGATGACCACGGCCGTGGAGTTCGCGTCGCTCGCGCCGCCCGGTGCGTAGCCCCAGCCGCCGTCCTCGTTCTGCACCGACTTCAGCCAGGTCACCGCCTTGCCGGTGGCGTCCTTGTGCCCGCCGGTCGCCGCCAGGGCCTGGACGGCGGCGGCCGTGCTGTTGGTGTCGACCATCACCTTGGCGTCGCAGTCCCGCGCGGGCTCGGCGCGGAAGGGGGCGAACGCGCCGTTCGCGCACTGCTGTCCGGTCAGCCAGTCGACCGCCTTGGCGGCGGGCGTCACGGACACCGTGCGCTGGGCGAGCAGCGCCAGCGACTGCCGCCAGACGCCGTCGTACTTCGGGTCCGTGTCGCCGTACAGGCCGGAGGGGAGCGCGGCCGACGGGGACGGTGAGGGGCTTGCGGCCAGGGCGGGCGCTGCGGCGGCGAGCACGCCGACGGCGGCCAGGGCCGCTGCGCTGCGGCGGACGTTCATGGTCGGCGGGTGCCTCTCTTCGCGGGTCGGTTCGCGAGGAAGCCGGGCAGCACGGGACACCCCGGGCGGCTCGGCCCCGTAAACCTCGACGGTGCCGTGCGCGGCGGGTGCCGACGCACGTGAGCCGGTCAACGTCCCGCCCGGGGCAGTCCGGCTCACCGGACCTGGAAGTCCGGTTCACGGTTGCGGGTCAGCGCCGGAATTGCACCGGCTTCCCCCCGTACGGGTGTGATGACGACCCACCTACTCTACCGACCCGTCTCAGACCCCTGAAGGGGCGGCTACGACAACGCCCCAAAGGGGCGCGGGGGCGCGTCTTCGGCGTCACCGTCGCCCCGGTCGAGCTGGGGGTCCGGTCCACTACGTCATCGATCTCGTGACTCCACCCACGACTAAAGTCGTGAACAGTGCAGATCCGTGAGTCCTGCCGACCGTCAGAGCGGACTAAAGAGGCATTCCGCACCCCGCTGGAGCGGGGCGTCCCCTGGCTAGGTCTTGCTGGAACGGGCCCGCCTGGGCTCCCTGTGACCGCGGGGCTGTCGGGCGTCTCGACGTCGGGCGCCAGTCCCGGCCTGTCGAGGCGGGTGCCGACGCGGGCGGGTAGGTGCCGGTGGCGGAGGGCTGTCCCGTGGGGGCCATCGTGATCAGGCTGTCGGCGGCGGGGAGCCGGTGTTCCCACCCGAAGAGTAAAATTTTCGCTTTTGGGGGGTTACGTCCTCGATGAGGAGTTCTATGCTGGTAGTGGCCTACGGGGCGAGTGAGGGAGTTCGACCGGAGTAGCCGACTCGGGCGAGACGCGCAAGCATCCGCCGGGGCCGACGTCGACGGTCGGGCTGAGAGGCCGGAAGGCAGTGGTTGGGCCGGAAGGCGACCTCCAATACCTGATCCGGGCAATGCCGGCGAAGGGAACCCGTCTCGTAGGTCCTTTTTTGCGTCTACGCACGCTCTTCGGGGGCCGTCAGGTCGATCAGCCGGCACACCGTCTCGATATCGATCTTGACCTGGGCGATGGAGGCGCGGCCCGAGAGCCAGGTGATCAGCGTCGAGTGCCAGGTGTGCTCGATGACGCGGACCGCAGACAGCTGCTCCGGGGTGGGGTTCTCCAGGCCCATCGCGTCCAGCACGATCGCCGTGGTCTGCCGGGAGACCTGGTCGACCTCGGGGCTCACGCTGCGGTCCGCGAAGGTCAGGGCGCGCACCATCGCGTCGGCCAGATGCGGCTCGCGCTGCAGGGCGCGGAAGGCCCGCATCAGCGTCTCGGCGACCCGCTCGGCCGCCGTCTCGCCGGTCGGGGGCCTGCGGCCCAGCGTGCCGTGCAGCTGCTCCAGCTGGGCCTGCATGGTCGCGACCAGCAGGTGCACCTTGGAGGGGAAGTAGCGGTAGAGCGTGCCGAGCGCCACCTGGGAGGACTCGGCGACCTCCCGCATCTGCACCGCGTCGAAGCCGCCCCGGCCGGCCAGCTGCGCGCTCGCGTGCAGGATCCGGCGGCGACGGGCCTCCTGCCGCTCCGTGAGGGGCGACGAGGCCGGCTGCCTCGATGCGGCGGCGCTGACGTTCGCCTTGGCTTGCGCAGGCATGGGTCCCGCTCCGTGACTGTCGGTGAAGGCTGCTGATCGCACAGCATGGTAGGGGCGTCGTGGCGTGAATCACCCGATCCGGCGCTCACGGCACCCCTACCTGCCGGTAGATTCAGAGCTCCTTGAACGATCAAGTCTGAAACTTGTTCTAGATTACCGTCCCGGCGTAATCTCGCGGGACAGCGCGGGGGAGAAGGGGGCCCGGAGTGACCGCTGAGGCCAGCGATGCGGGTGCGGACGACGGCCCCGCAGCCGGTGGGGGCACCACCTCCCTGTCCGAGCCAAGCCGAGAACTCGTTGGGGGAGAGCGACCGCTCAACATCGCGCTCCTCACCTACAAAGGGAACCCGTTCTGCGGCGGACAGGGCGTCTACGTCCGGCACCTCTCCCGCGAGCTGGCCCGCCTCGGCCACCGCGTCGAGGTCATCGGCTCCCAGCCCTACCCGGTCCTTGACGCGGAGCTGCCCGGGCTCACCCTGACCGAGCTGCCCAGCCTCGACCTGTACCGCCAGCCGGACCCCTTCCGCACCCCCCGGTGGGACGAGTACCGGGACTGGATCGACGCCCTCGAAGTCGCCACGATGTGGACCGGCGGCTTCCCCGAGCCGCTCACCTTCTCGCTCCGCGCCCGCCGCCGACTGCTCGCCCGGCGCGGCGAGTTCGACGTCGTGCACGACAACCAGACCCTCGGCTACGGCCTGTTGGGCGATGTCGGTGCGCCCCTGGTTACCACCGTCCACCATCCCATCACCGTGGACAGGCAGTTGGAGCTGGACGCCGCCGAGGGCCGGCGCCGCCGCCTCTCGGTGCGCCGCTGGTACGGCTTCACCCGCATGCAGAAGCGGGTCGCCCGCCGCCTGCCGTCGATCCTCACCGTCTCCGGCACCTCCCGCCAGGAGATCGTCGACCACCTCGGCGTCCGCGACGACCGCGTGCATGTGGTCCACATCGGCGCCGACACCGACCTGTTCGCCCCGGACCCGTCCGTGCCCCTGGTCCCCGGCCGGATCGTGACCACGTCCAGCGCCGACGTGCCGCTCAAGGGCCTCGTCTTCCTTGTCGAGGCGCTGGCGAAGGTACGTACCGAGCACCCGGCCGCGCATCTCGTCGTCGTCGGCAAGCGGGCCGAGGAGGGGCCGGTCGCCCACGCCATCGAGCGGTACGGCCTTCAGGGCGCCGTCGAGTTCGTCAAGGGCATCACGGACGCCGAACTGGTCGATCTGGTGCGTTCCGCCGAGGCGGCGTGCGTGCCGTCGCTGTACGAGGGCTTCTCGCTGCCCGCGGCCGAGGCCATGGCCACCGGCACCCCGCTGGTCGCCACCACCGGCGGTGCGATCCCCGAGGTGGCCGGCCGCGACGGGGAGACGTGCCTGGCCGTGCCGCCCGGCGACGCGGGGGCGCTGGCCGCCGCGCTGAGCAGGCTCCTCCGGGACCCCGGCCTGCGTGCCCGGCTCGGCCGTGCGGGCCGTGCGCGGGTGCTCCGCCACTTCACCTGGGCCCGCGCCGCCGAGGGCACCGTCGCCCACTACCGCGAGGCCATCGCCCGCGCCACGTCCCCCTCACCCGAGGGCCTCGCCACCCGCGCGTCGGCCTCGCGGCGCGCCGCCGGCGCGGCGGTTTCCCCGGGCGCGGCCCGGGGCGCGGTCTCGGCGGGTGCGGATTCTGCTGTGCGCGTTGCGGTCGCACCGGGCGGCGTTCTCGCCGTTGGCGCGGCGGATTCGCCGGGCGATGTTGCTGCCGCTGGTGCGGTGGATTCGTCGGGAGCCGCCGAGGGCGTGGTCTCGGCGGGTGCGGATCCTGTGGCTCGTGCGGCGGACTCGTCGGGCGCTGCCCCTGTCACGGGCGTGGCGGTTTCGTCGGGCGCTGCCCCTGCCGTCCCCGCTGAGGCCGCCTCTCCTGGCGCCCGTGCCGAGGCCGCCTCCTCTGGCGCTCGCGGGGCGGCCCTTTCAGGCGCCGTGCCCGCCGTGCCCGCGGCTTCCGTCGAATCCGCCGAATCCGCCGCCCCCGGTACCACCGCAGTCACCGACGCCGACCTCGATCGCGAAAGCAGGGCCACGTGCTGACCGTCGACTTCTCCCGGTTCCCGCTCGCCCCGGGCGACCGCGTCCTGGACCTCGGCTGCGGAGCCGGACGGCACGCCTTCGAGTGCTACCGGCGGGGCGCGCGGGTCGTGGCGCTGGACCGCAACGGTGAGGAGATCCGCGAGGTCGCCACCTGGTTCGCGGCCATGCGGGAGGCGGGCGAGGCTCCCGCGGGCGCCACCGCCACGGCCATGGAGGGCGACGCCCTCGCGCTGCCCTTCCCCGACGAGTCCTTCGACGTCGTCATCATCTCCGAGGTGATGGAGCACATCCCCGACGACAAGGGCGTGCTCGCCGAGATGGTGCGGGTGCTGAAACCGGGCGGCCGCATCGCGATCACCGTCCCGCGCTACGGCCCCGAGAAGGTCTGCTGGGCGCTGTCCGACGCCTACCACGAGGTCGAGGGCGGCCACATCCGCATCTATCGCGCCGACGAACTGCTGGCGAAGATCCGCGGGGCGGGCCTGCGGCCGTACGGCACCCACCACGCCCACGCCCTGCACTCCCCGTACTGGTGGCTCAAGTGCGCCTTCGGCGTGGACAACGACAAGGTGCTGCCGGTGCAGGCATACCACAAGCTGCTGGTCTGGGACATCATGAAGAAACCGCTCGCCACCCGGCTCGCCGAGCGGGCGCTGAACCCGCTCATCGGCAAGAGCTTCGTGGCGTACGCGACCAAGCCGCACCTGCCCCGGCTGCCCGGGAAGACCACGGCGGCCGAGGACAGCACGGCGGCTGAGGACAGCACGGCGACTGAGGACACCGCGACGGTCCAGGACACCGTGACGGCCGCCCGGTGACCACGCCCCGGACAGAACACCTCGTCCTGCCCGGGGTCCTCACCGCCGAGCAGGCCGCCGCGACCGTGCGCAGCATCCTCGGCGTGCAGCGGGAGGACGGCGCGATCCCCTGGTTCCGCGGGCACCACCTCGACCCGTGGGACCACACCGAGGCCGCCATGGCCCTCGACGCGGCCGGCGAACACGACGCCGCGGAACGGGCGTACACCTGGCTGGCGCGGCACCAGAACGACGACGGCTCCTGGCACGCCGCCTACGCGGACGGGGCGCACGACGATGTCACGGACCGCGCCCGCGAGTCCAACTTCGTGGCATACATAGCCGTCGGGGTCTGGCACCACTACCTCGCCACCGGCGACGACGCCTTCCTCGACCGCATGTGGCCGACCGTCCGCGCGGCGCTGGAGTGGGTGTTGCGGCTGCAACAGCCCGGCGGCCAGATCGGCTGGCGGCGCGAGCACGACGGCACCGAGACCGCCGACGCGCTGCTCACCGGCAGCTCCTCCATCCACCACGCCCTGCGCTGCGCGCTCGCCATCGCCGAGCAGCGCGAAGAGCCCCAACCGGACTGGGAGTTGGCCCTCGGTTCGCTGCGCCACGCGATCCGCCGGCATCCCGAGCGCTTCCTCGACAAGAGCCGGTACTCGATGGACTGGTACTACCCGGTGCTGGGCGGTGCGCTGACCGCGGCGGAGGCCAGGTCCCGCATGGCGGAGGGCTGGGACCGCTTCGTGGTGCCGGGCCTCGGCGTCCGCTGCGTGGTGCCCAACCCCTGGGTCACCGGCGGCGAGTCCGCCGAACTCGCCCTCGCCCTGTGGGCGATCGGTGAATCCGACCGCGCCCTGGACATACTCCGGTCCATCCAGCATCTGCGCGACCCGGCCACCGGCCTGTACTGGACCGGCTACGTCTTCGACGAGGACACCGTCTGGCCCCGCGAACTCACCACGTGGACGGCCGGCTCCCTGCTTCTCGCGGTGGCCGCGCTCGGCGGTCACGAGGCCACCTGCGTCGTGTTCGGCGGAGCCCGGCTGCCGCACGGTCTGGCCCCCGACTGCTGCGCCCAGACAGAAGGTGAAATCTGAACGGTCCTCCCCCGAGTGGCGTAGTCGGCGCTCCGGGGTGAGGCTGCCGGAGAGACCTTTTTCCGGTCGGGGAGAGGACCGTCTGCTCGGGGAGAACATCCCGGAGGAAATCCCGTGACTGTACCGATGCGGCGCCTCGTTGTCGCGCTCACAGTGTGCTGCGCCCTGCTGGCAGGCGCCACCGCCTGCGGGAGCAGCCAGACCGCCACCCGGGACACGCACGCGGCGATCCTCATCGCCGCCACACCCAGCCCCACCACGTCCGCGGAACGGCAGAAGTTCGCCAAGACCCGGTTCGTGGTGAACGCCGGACTCGCGGCCGGGGCGACCTACAAGTGGATCGTCAAGCCCGCCAAGGAGGGCAAGTTCAAGAAGGGCGCGCCGGGCCGCAAGACCGCGCTGGTCAAGGCGGGGCTCGCGGGCGCCTTCGCGTACAACCGGCTGAAGGCGGCCGTGCGGAACGCCAAGGGCGATCCCGCGCTCGCCAAGGCACTCGCCCCCCTCAGCGCGGGCATCGCGGGGCTCAAGGACCTGCCGGCCAAGCTGCGCAAGGGCGGCACCTCCGGTGACCAGGCGGCCGACTCCTACAACAACATCATCAACCAGGTGAAGGACGCCGGGAAGAGCCAGGGCGCCGTGGTGCACAACCAGGTACCGACGACCGGGCAACTGGTCAGCGGCGCCAAGAGCTGAGCAACGGGTCAACGGCGCCAAGGGCTGAGCGCCGGCCGGGAGTTGAGTTCGGCCAGGACGCATCCGGCCCCCCGCCCGGAAGGGCGAGGGGCCGGATACGACGGTCGTGGACCGGCGCGGCTCAGCCGCGCTGGATGCCGGAGGTGTCCTGGAGCACACCGCGGCGGCCGTCCTGGGTCTGCGCGATCAGCTGCGCCCCGCGCTGCTCGACCGCCAGGTACCAGGTGCCCGGCGCCAGTTCGGCGATCGGGGCGGGCGAGCCGTCCTCGGCGAACAGCGGCCGCGGCGCCGGTACGGCGAACCAGAACGGCGAGAACTCCCCGGCCTGGGCCTGCTGCTGGGGGGCCGGCGGCTGCTGGCCGAACGGCTGCCCCTGCGCCTGCCCCTGCGGCGGGCCTTGCGGCTGGCCGTGCTGCGGCTGCCCGCCGTACGGCTGCTGCGCGGCGCCGGGGTAGCCGTAAGCACCCTGGGGCTGCGTACCGTAGGCCGGCTGCGGGGTGGCCGGCTTGGGGGCCGGGACCAGACCGAGCTGGAGGGCGGGCACCAGCGGGGTGGCGATGGCCCCCGCCGCCATGACCAGGGTGGCGATGAGGGCGAGAATGAGACCGGTGCCGGCGCTCGGGCCGTCGCTGGAGTTGCCGAAGTTGTTCGCGGCGCCCGCCGGGTCGATGACGTTGCCGAGCGCGCTCCACGCGGCGAAGAGCGTGAGGGCCACGCCGAACGGGCCGAGTTCGAGGCCGACCACCTTGCGGGGCTGCGGCTGCAGCCGGGTGAAGACGAGGAGCGCGGCGCCGATGATCCCCGCGAGAACGACACTGAGCAGGACCGGTCCGCTCGCCCACAGGCTCGGCAGGTCGATGTTGCTCGGTGCCCCGTTGTACGAGTAGTTGTCGAGGAACGACGCGATGAACAGCAACACCGCTGCTCCGATCACCACGCCGTCGCCCCTAGTGAGGGAGCGGATATTCACTTCAGGTCCTTCGTAGGTCGTCTCGTCGTCGGTGGAGGCTTCGCTGTCACCGTGGGTCGCCCCTCAAGGGCCGGTGTGAAGCGCGGGGGTGGCCCCTCATCGTAGGCCGACCCTACCGTCCGTACGATCACGGTGTCCGCCCGGTGAGACCCGCGCGACCCTACCCGCGCAGGAAACTCACGATTCCCTCAGAGATCCCCTCCGCCGCCTTCTGCCGCCAGGCACCGCTGGTCAACCGGGCCGCGTCCTTGCTGTCGCGCATGTTGCCGCACTCGATGAAGACCTTCGGAACCGTTGACAGATTGAGACCGCCCAGGTCCTCGCGGGTGACGAGGCCGGTGCCGCCGCCGACGTAGTTGGCGGGCGCGCTGCCCGTGACGCGCACGAAGTTGCCCGCGATCCGCTCGCCGAGTTGGCGGGAGGGGCCGACGATCGGGCGGGTGTCGGCGCCGCCGGAGTGCACGGAGCCCGGCAGGATCACATGGAACCCGCGGTTGCCCACCGCCGAGCCGTCCGCGTGGATCGAGATCGCCGCGTCCGCGTGCGCGGTGTTGCCGATCCGAGCCCGTTCGTCCACGCACGGACCCCACGCGGGCTCGTCCCGGTCGTGGGTCAGCTTCACCGTGGCGCCCTGCTGCTCCAGCAGCGTGCGCAGCCGATGGGACACGTCCAGGGTGAACTCCGCCTCCGGGTAGCCGTCGTCGGTGGCCGTGCCCGTTGTATCGCACTCCTTCTGGTTCGTGCCGATATCAACCTTGCGATTGATTTCTGTTGTATGCCGGAAGTTGCCTGGATTGTGTCCCGGGTCGATGACGACCACCTTGCCCGCGAGCGGCTCGGTGCCGGCGGGGCCGGGTGTCGCGGACGTCGGCTTGGCGTCGTCGCGCGGGGACGACCGGGAGGACGGGGCGGCGGCCGGGGAGTCCGGCGAGCCGGTCGACGGCGCCGAGCGCCCGGCGGACGCCGAGGACGCGGCGGCCGGGGACGTGGACGCGTCACCCGCCGCGGCGGAGCCGCCCGAGCCGCCCACCGTCTGGTACACGAGCCAGCCGAGCAGCGCGCCCGGCACCAGGGCGGCCAGCGCCACCATGAGCGGGCGCCGGGAGCGGCGCGGTTGCGGGGGTTCGAAGTCGGGGCCTACGTACGACACGGGCCCCACCCTAGTGGTGTCGTCCCTGGCGTCCACAGGATCCATGGCGACCCGACGCCGGGGTCATCCGGTCGTGGCCGCCACCGGGTTCCTGCTCCCCCCAGCGGGAGAGCAGGTTTTCGGTGCGACTCCGGCCTCGTGCTCAGATCCCCGCTCCCGTTCGCCGCAGCACGCGCAGCGAACCGTGCGCCGAGACCTCGGCGAACGCGCCGGAGGCCAGCGCCCTGAGCCAAATCCGGTACGGGGCCTGGCCGGTGAAATCGTCCGCCGGGTCCGGGAACACGTCGTGGATGGCGAGCAGGCCGCCTTCGGTCACCCGGGGGGCCCAGCCCTCGTAGTCGGCGGTGGCGTGCTCGTCGGTGTGGCCGCCGTCGATGAAGACGAGCCCGAGCGGGGAGTTCCAGCAGGCGGCGATCCGCGGCGAGCGGCCGACCAGGGCGACCACATGCTCCTCCAGGCCCGCCCGGTGCAGCGTCCTGCGGAACACGGGCAGCGTGTCCATCAGGCCGACCTCGGGGTCGACCGTCTCCGGGTCGTGGTACTCCCAGCCCGGCTGCTGCTCCTCGCTGCCGCGGTGGTGGTCCACGGTGAGCGCGCTCACCCCGCACCGCCGGGCGGCGTCCGCGAGCAGGATCGTCGAGCGCCCGCAGTACGTGCCGACCTCCAGCAGCGGCAGGCCCAGCCGTCCTGCCTCGACGGCCGCCGCATACAGCGCGAGTCCCTCGTCCCGGGGCATGAACCCCTTCGCCGCCTCGAACGCGGCCAGAATCTCGGGCTTCGGTGCCGCGGGCATGGGAGTCCTCTCGGTCGTTCACCTGCGTATGGGCGTACGTGCGTATGGGCGTACGTGCGTATGGGCGTACCTGTGTAGGGGCGTACGTGCGTACGGGTGCTTATGCTGCCGCACCCCCGGCGCCGGGGCGACGGGGGTGCGGGTGGCGCTGCTCGCGGGCGGTCGTCTCGGTCCGCGGTATCAGGTCGTCTCGGTCTGCGGTCTCGGTCCGTGGTGTGATGCGGTCTCGGTCTGTGGTCGCGGTTCGTGGGCTCAGGCGCTGATGGTCTCGCCCGGCAGGGCGAGGTCGAGGGCGACCGGGCGTTCGTCTCCCGTGTGGGTCGCGGACGAGGCGTGCGGGCCGTGGCCCACGGCCCTCGCCGCCACCACGTAGGCGCCCCCGGCGGGCACGGCCAGGGCGTAGCTGCCGTCCTCCGCAGAGAGGGTGGCGCCCGCCTGCCGGCCCCGGCGGTCTATCAGGGTGACCTTGGCGCGGGCGACCGGGGCGCCGTCGGCGTCCAGGACCCGGCCCCGGAAGCCGCGCAGCGCCTGCTCGGCGCGCTCCAGGTTGGCCTCCTCCTCGCTGCTCGCCCGCAGCTGCGAGGAGCGGTCGGGCTTCGGCAGGAACACGGCGAGGGTGAGGCCCACCGCCACCGCGGCCGTCGCGATCAGGAAGGAGACGCGGAAGCCGTGCATGGTCGGGATCGCGACGCCGCCCACGGTGTTCGCCGTGTTGGCGAGCACCATGCCGATCACGGCGCTGGACACGGACGTACCGATGGAGCGCATCAGGGTGTTGAGGCCGTTGGCCGCGCCCGTCTCCGAGGCCGGGACCGCGCCGACGATCAGCGCGGGCAGCGAGGAGTACGCCAGGCCGATGCCCGCGCCGAGGATCATCGCGATGACCAGGCTCTGCCAGGGGGCGCTCATCAGACCGAGGCCGGCACCGTAGCCGATCGCGATGATCAGCAGGCCGAGGATCAGGGTGACCTTGGGGCCGTACTTGGCGGACAGCCGGGCGTAGACGGGTGCCGTGAACATCATCGTCAGGCCGAGCGGCGCCACCAGCAGACCCGCGACGACCATGGACTGGCCGAGGCCGTATCCGGTGGACTTCGGCAGCTGGAGCAGCTGGGGCAGGACGAGTGAGACGACGTAGAAGGAGACACCGACCATGATCGAGGCGAGGTTGGTCAGCAGGACCTCGCGGCGGGCGGTGGTGCGCAGGTCGACGAGGGGCGCCTTGACGCGCAGCTCCAGCAGGCCCCACAGCACGAGCACCACGACGGCCGCGCCGAACAGGCCGAGCGTGGTCCCGGACGACCAGCCCCAGTCGCTGCCCTTGGTGACCGGCAGGAGCACCAGGACCAGGCCCATGGACAGACCGAGCGCGCCGGGCAGGTCGAAGGAGCCCGGGGCGCGCATCGGGGACTCGGGGACGACGAGGAGGGTGAGGGCGATGGCGAGCGCGCCGAGGACGGCGGCGCCGTAGAACAGGGCGTGCCAGTTCGTGTGCTGGGCGACCAGGGCCGCGGCCGGCAGCGCGAGGCCGCCGCCGACGCCGATCGAGGAACTCATCAGGGCCATCGCCGAGCCGAGCCGTTCGCGCGGCAGCATGTCGCGCATCAGGCCGATGCCGAGCGGGATCGCGCCCATCGCGAAGCCCTGGAGCGTACGGCCCACGATCATCATGATCAGCTGGCTGGTGGCCGCGCTGATCAGCGCGCCGACCACCATCACCGCGAGGCTGGATATGAGCATGCGCCGCTTGCCGTACAGGTCGCCGAGGCGGCCCATGATCGGGGTGGCCACGGCGCCGGACAGGAGTGTCGAGGTGAGGACCCAGGTGGCGTTGCTGGGCGAGGTGTTCAGCAGCTGTGGCAGGTCCTTGATGACGGGGACGAGCAGGGTCTGCATCACCGCGACCACGATGCCCGCGAAGGCGAGCACCGGGACCACGGTCCCGCTCGCACTCCGGGTGGGCTGGTCGTTCGTGTGCGTCATGGACTGAGTCCTCCGGGCCGGAAGGGGTGAAGTGATCGGTGAACCGCGCGGGATGGTGTTAGGGGAACCTCGTATGCACGGGCAACTATTCCGTCGCTTCGCGGCCCCAACAAATCCTTGACCCTCCCATGGAGATCTGATGCGACGTCACAGGTCGGCGGAGGTCCATCGCCGTCGGACAGCCGATGTCCCGCGCGGCGGCCCGGCAGGCGTACGAGCGCGCCGGGCTCGTTATCGAGGACGCGGGTGCGGGTGCGGGTGCGGATGTGGCCGTGGCCGTGGGCCGTGGACGTGGTGGAACCGCACGACTGTTTCTCCATCAACGAACCGCTGACCTACGAGGCGCTCGGCGATCGAGCCGCAGTCACAGCCGTAGCCGTAGCCGTAGTTGCAGGGGGTTCGCCTGTGCCGCGAAGGCCGGATCGGACCGGGCGCTTGGCCGGGTGTTGTACGGCGTCGTGGGGTGGGCGGGCGGCGTCGGACGACGGGGCCCGGCGCTTCCTGGTGCCGTGGGGGCGGGTTACAGCCAGCCTTGGCGGCGGGCCTCGCGTAGGGCCTCCATGCGGTTGCGGGTGCCCGTCTTGCCGATGGCCGCGGACAGGTAGTTGCGGACCGTCGACTCGGACAGATGCAGCTTCGCCGCGATGTCGGCGACGGTCGCGCCGTCCGCCGAAGCCTTCAGCACCTCGCACTCCCGGCCGGTCAGCGGATTCGGCCCGGCGCTCAGCGCGGCGGCGGCCAGCACCGGGTCGACCACCGTCTCCCCGGTGAGTACGCGCCGGATCGCCACCGCCAGCTCCTCCACCGGCCCGTCCTTGACCAGGAATCCGGCCGCCCCGGCCTCCATGGCCCGACGCAGATAGCCGGGCCGGCCGAACGTGGTCAGGATCAGCACCCGGCAGTCGGGCACCTGCGCGCGCAGCTCGGCCGCCGCCTCCAGTCCGCTCATGCCCGGCAGTTCGATGTCCAGCAGTGCCACGTCCGGGCGGTGCAGCAGCGCGGCGTCCACGATCGCGTCGCCCGCCGAGACCTGGGCCACCACCTCGATGTCGTCCTCCATGCCGAGCAGCAGGGCCAGCGCGCCCCGCATCATGCCCTGGTCCTCGGCGAGCAGAACTCTTGTACCCCTGAGTGGGCGGTGCTCCCGCGGCAACTCGTTCACGCAGAACAGGCTAGAGCGGGGTGCTTGCCGGGGCGTGCCGGGCGGGGCCACCTTGCCGCGAATGTCGGTGGCCACCTCGACGCGGCGCGGTTCGCCGTACCTACTTGGCCGCCGCGGCCGGTTGACACCGTTTCGGAGGGAACCGGCCCGTCCGACGTGTGTCACCGCGCTGCTGAAGAACAACGGACAGGACCGTTTCGCGCTGAAAGCGACCGACGGCGGTTCGGGCGTTTGGAGCGGCGGTGGCTCGTGGAGCGGCGACGTCGGCTGGCGGTCAGCTCGCGCTGGGCGGCGTAACCACCCCGGTGGTCATCAACTCTGTTGAGTCCTGCGGGAGTTCGGCGGTGACCGTGAAGCCGCCGCGCGGCGATGGGCCGGCCCGCAGCGAGCCGCCCGCCGTCGCGAGACGCTCGGTCAGCCCCGTCAGACCGGTACCGCCGACGCCCTCCCGAGGCGCGCCGACCGCCAGGCCGGTCCTGACCGCCGTGGCGGTGCCGACCGCCGCACCGGTCCCGACCGGCCCGCCGGTGCCGTTGTCCGTGACCGTGAGCCGCACCCGCTCCGTCGCGGAGTCGACGGCGATCTCGCAGCGGCTCGCGCCGCTGTGCCGTACGACGTTGATGACCGCCTCGCGGACCACCCAGCCCAGCAGCGCCTCCGTCTGCGGAGCGAGCGGGGCGCCGGACTGCCGGACCACCGGCTCCACGCCCGCCGCGGACAGCACCGAGCGGGCCCGGGACAGCTCGGTGGCGAGGCTGCCCTCGCGGTAGCCGGTCACCGCCTCGCGGATCTCGGTCAGCGCCTGCCGGCCCACGGACTCGATGTCGCCGATCTGCGCGAGCGCCGCGTCCAGGTCGCGCGAGGCCAGCCTGCGGGCCGCCTCCGACTTCACCACGACCACCGACAACGTATGCCCGAGCAGATCATGCAGATCGCGGGAGAAGCGCAGACGCTCCTTCTCCACGGCGCGGCGGGCCAGCTCCTCCCGGGCGGCGCGCAGCTCCCGCACGGCCTCGGACAGGGAGAGGATCGCGGCCGTCACCATCGTCGACAGGAACGTGCCGTAGGCGATGGTCATCGCGTCCGACCCGTCGTGCAGCCAGGACACCGCGCCCGCGTACCCGGACAGCAGCAGCCCGACGCGGCCCAGCCACGGACCGCGCACGGCCGCGCCCGTCGCGAGGCCGAGCAGCGGGAAGAACATCAGCCAGCTGCCCCCGTACCCGAGGGCCAGGACACTGGTCACCACGGCCATCAGCCCCAGGGCGACGCGGGTGGCCGTCGCCTCCCGCTTCGCCCGGTCGAAGGAGCGGAAGGACACATAGATGTAGAGGGAGTTGAAGGTGAGCAGGCCGAGGCCGCCGACCCACGGGTCGGGGGTCTGCCCCTGGAGCAGGTTGGACAGGGAGCCCATCCCCATCAGCAGCCAGGGCAGCAGGGCGAAGCCGGTGGGCGACGGGCCCGGATGCTCGGGCATCCGCCCGGTCTTGCGGGCCGCCTTCTGCTCGGCCTTGAAACGCACCATGTCCTCCCGCCACCGGGCGCGCGCCGCCCGCAGGGCGCCCACCTGGCACACCAGGCCCCGCCACCACCTCATGTCCTCGCTCCGGTTCACTGTTCCTGCCCCCGATTCACTGTCCCCGGCCCCCGGTCGGTCACTGCTCCCGCCCCCGTTCACAGGGTTTGTGGCTTATGTCGGTAGGACAGCACGGCGTACGCGTCGAACGCCATGAGCCAGGCCACCACCGTCGCGGCCGGGCAGTGCCACGCTCCCGCCGCGCGATCTCCAGGTCGATGCCGTCCACGGCGCGGACCGCGCCGTATGTCCTGACCGCCCCCGTGAAGGACACGGCGGGGTGTTCCGTCTGTGTCATGCCTACGACGTTATGGATCCGGACCCGCGCCCGGCAGAGGCTCTTGTACGGACCCGGGCAGGACAAATGTCCCGCCACGCCGGCGGCCCCGCCATGCCTGCTGCCCCACCATGTCGACTGTCCCACCATGTTGGCTGCCGCGCCGTGCCGACGGCCCTGCCACGCCGACTGGCCCGCCACGCTGGTCTGACGGGGTGTCACGAGCCTTCACAAGTGCCGCGTGCTCGGCTATACAGGGGGCGCCGGACTGGAACGCGTTCTAGGTCGGCCCGTGACGACTGCGGAGACGGCCGACGGTGCGGACACCCGCGCCGGGGTCTCGCGGCCGTGGTGAGCCGCGGTGACCCGCCCGCCCGGCCGCCCTCACCGGCCGCCGCCCGTGTCAGGAGCCGTATGCCCATCGACGCAGCCAAGGCCCTCGCCGCCGAACCCCGCTCCTGGGAGATCACCTGGGACCACAAGGACGTCCAGCTCTACCACCTCGGCATCGGCGCGGGTCGGCCCGCCACCGACCCCGACGAGCTGCACTACACCCTGGAGTCCCGGCTGCACGTCCTGCCCAGCTTCGCCACCGTCGCCGGCAGCGGCTCGCCCGGCGTGATCAGCGGCCTGTCCATGCCCGGCATCGAGGTCGACCTCGCCCGCGTCCTGCACGGCGGCCAGTCCCTCACCCCGCACCGGCCCATCCCGGTCGCGGGCACGGCCACCGCCACCGGCCGGATCACCGCCGTGTACGACAAGGTCAAGGCCGCCGTCCTCGTCATGCGCACCGAAGTCGCCGACGCCGACGGCCCGTTGTGGACCAGCGACGCGCAGATCTTCGTACGTGGCGAGGGCGGCTGGGGTGGCGATCGCGGACCCTCCGCCTCGCTCCTCGAATTGCCCGCCGGCGAGCCCGAGCTGACCATCGAGCGCGCCGTCCGCGAGGACCAGGCCCTGCTCTACCGGCTCTCCGGCGACTGGAACCCGCTGCACGCCGACCCCGAGTTCGCCAAGTCGGCCGGGTTCGACCGGCCCATCCTGCACGGGCTGTGCACCTACGGCATGACGCTCAAGGCCGTCGTCGACACCCTGCTCGACGGCGACGTGACCCGGGTCCGCGCCTACACCACCCGCTTTGCCGGAGTGGTGTACCCCGGCGAGACGCTGCGCATCCGCATGTGGCGGCAGCCGGGCGCGGTCCGGGTTGCCGTGAGCGCCACGGGGGTTCCCCCGCTTGAGCGAAGCCGGGAGCGGGGGAGGGACGAGGCACTCGTCCTCACCGACACGATCGTCGAACACACCTGATGCAGACCGTTGTTGAGGGGAGACGCAGCACGCGCGCAGCCACACTGCACGAGATCGGCCAGGGCAAGCTGGCCGTGACCGTGACCGTGACCGTGACCGGTAGGACGGCGGTGGTCCCGACACCGACGCCGGGTATCGACGTCAGGACCTGTGACAACGGGGGGATACAACGGGGGGATACAGGGCGACACAGAAGAGGGCCGGCCGTCGGTCGACGGTCGGCCCCCGCTTCCTGTGTGTTCCGTCAGGCCGCCGACCCGGTCGGCTCCGGCTTGCGGTGACGGCCGCTCGGGGCCGTCTCGCCGTCCTGGGCCGAGACCGGCCCCCGGTGCTTGCCGTGTCCGTCGGTCTCCTGAGAGCCAGCGGACCGCGGCTGCATGGTGCTGGTTTCGCTCATCGGAAGAATTCACCCCGTCAACGTCATCTTTCGTACAGCCGGGCGAGTCTAACCGGCACACCTTGGGCCGAATCCAGGCGGGTACACCAACTGGGACTACTTCGTTACAAGACGTCCCAGGGGGGCCTGTTGGAGGGGCACGGGACGCGGTGCGACCGGTCGCGGAGGCTCCGATTCCACCGTCTCCGGGACGGCCGCCGACACCTCGGGTGCCGCCGTATCGACGGGCGCCGTCGGCCACTCGGGCGCCGTCGGCCAGCCGGGCGCCATCGGCTCACCGGACACCGCCCACGCCGGGACGGCCGGGGCGTCGGGGGCGACCGAGGAAGCCGGTTCGGCCAAGGAGGCTAGTGCGGTCGGGACTTGAGGCGCGATCGAGAGAACCGGTGTGGCCGAGGGAGTCGGTGCGGCCGGGGCTTGGGGCGCGGCAGCGGAAACCGGTGCGGCCGGGGCTTGGGATGCCGCCGAGGAAGCCGATGTGACCGAGGAGGTCAACGCGGCTGGGAAAGCCGATGCGGCTGAGGAAGCCGATGTGGCCGGGGAAGAGGCCGATGCCGCCGAGGAAGCGGATGCCGCCGAGGAAGCCGATGCGGCCGAGCCGCCCGGGGCGGCCATCCAAGGGCGCCCCTCGCACCCCTCGCGTCCCTCACCCGCGGGCACCGCCATCCGCGCCAGCCCGCACGGCTCCTTCTCGGTGGCGTACGGCAGCAGCAGCACCCCGTCCGCGGTCCATCGCCCCGCCCCCGCCAACCACCCCGCGGGCGCCGGGAGCGGGCACACCTGCCGCTCCGCGGGCCGCCACACCCCGACCCAGCTGCCGGGCGGGCCCTCCACGCGCAGCGCCACCGCACAGCGCTCCGGCGTCAGCACCTGCCCCGGCTGGATCGCGAACGGCGTCACCGCGCAGTCCGGCATCCGCAGGCTCTCCGGGAAGCGCACCGGCAGCGTGCTGCCCAGCACACCCCAGCCGAGCCGCTCCCGGCCCGGCGAGGGCGCGTCCGAGGCGATGAGGAGCAGCCCGCTGTCCGGATCGGCGAGCAGCAGCCGGTCGTTGCTGTCGGCCGTGATCTGCAACAGCGGTGACACCTCGCCGCCCCGCTCCAGATCCACCACGATCGCCTTGGTGCGCCCGCCGACCTCCCGGTCCAGGGCCAGCAGTCGGCCCGTACCGTCCAGCCAGACCCCGCCCGAGCAGCGCCCCGGCACCTCGGCCAGAAACTCGGGTCCGAAGGCGCCGCCCGCCACCAGCCACACCGCCGTGGAACGCCGCCCGACCGCGAGGGCATAGGCGTGCGCCCCGCCCGGGGCGGGCGGCAGCAGCCGCAGCCGGGTACCCGCGTCCGCGCACTCCACCGCGCCGAGCGGCAGCTCCCCGGTGCCCGGTCCGGTCGGATACAGCAGCGCGAACACATGCCGTCCGGCCACCCGCCGGTGGATCAGGACCCGCCCGTCGCCCATCGGCTGCACCTCGGTGCCGGGCTCCTCCGGCTGGTTGGCGGGCAGCGGCACGGCGTACGGTTCGGGGCCGTCCAGCGTCCAGCGCTCCGGGAACCAGGAGCCGTCGTCCAGCGCGAGCCGGGCGGCATAGGCGCCGTCCGCCGTGATGGTGCAGCACGCCTCCGGTACGCCGTCGTCCGCGTCGGCTGCCGAGGGTTCGATCGCACAGGCCGTCATCGTTCGGTCACCTCCGGCGACGAACGTAGTTTTCGCACGCACAGGCGTGGCACCGACGAGCGGCCTCTTCACACATAAGGGTGGCCGCGCAGCGGTTTGTCTGAGGAAACCGGGACGCATGTGCTGCGCGGGCTCTTCGCGTCCGCAGCCGGTAGGTCCCCGCGGAACAGGCAGGTAGCCTTTTCCCGTGCCCCGTCTGTCTGAAGTCATCGCCGCGCTGGAGAACCTGTGGCCCGCCGAGCGGGCCGAGTCCTGGGACGCGGTCGGCACGGTCGTGGGCGACCCCGACCAGGACGTCCGCCGGGTTCTGTTCGCCGTCGACCCGGTGCGGGACGTGGTGGACGAGGCGGTGCAGCTCGGCGTCGACCTGCTCGTCACCCACCACCCGCTCTATCTGCGCGGTACGACGACGGTCTCGGCCGGCACCTTCAAGGGCCGGGTCGTGCACACGCTGATCAAGAACGACATCGCACTGCACGTCGCCCACACCAACGCCGACACCGCCGACCCGGGCGTCTCCGACGCGCTCGCCGGGGCGCTGGACCTCCGGGTCGTACGCCCCCTCGTGCCCGACCCCACCGATCCGGCCGGCCGCCGCGGCCTCGGCCGGGTCTGCGAACTCGACCACCCCGTCACCGTCCGCGAACTCGCCGCCCGTGCCGCCGAGCGGCTGCCCGCCACCGCGCAGGGCATCCGGGTCGCCGGTGACCCCGAGGCGGTCGTCCGCACGGTCGCGGTCAGCGGCGGCTCCGGCGACAGCCTGTTCGACCAGGTCCGGGCGGCCGGCGCGGACGCCTTCCTCACCGCCGACCTGCGCCACCATCCGGCCTCCGAGGCCGTCGCACAGGCCCCGCTCGCCCTGCTCGACGCGGCGCACTGGGCCACCGAGTGGCCCTGGTGCGAGCTGGCCGCGGCCCAACTCGACGAGATCTCCGACCGGCACGGATGGGACCTGCGGGTCCATGTCTCCACGACGGTCACCGATCCCTGGACCGCCCACGCGGCGTCCGCCACCGCCCTTTCACCGGGCGCCACAGGCGCCTCTTCTCACGCACCGGGAGCCCCCAACTGAACGCAGCGCCCGCCGACCAGATCCGACTCCTCGACGTCCAGGGCCTCGACGTCCGCCTGCAACAGCTGGCGCACCGGCGGAAGTCGCTGCCCGAGCACGCCGAGATCGAGTCGCTGACCAAGGACCACGCCCAGCTGCGCGACCTGCTCGTGGCCGCGCAGACCGAGGAGAGTGACTGCGCCCGCGAGCAGACCAAGGCCGAGCAGGACGTGGACCAGGTGCGCCAGCGCGCCGCCCGCGACCAGCAGCGCCTCGACTCCGGCGCGGTCACCTCCCCGAAGGACCTGGAGAACCTCCAGAAGGAGATCGCCTCCCTCGCCAAGCGGCAGGGCGACCTGGAGGACGTCGTCCTGGAGGTCATGGAGCGGCGCGAGGGCGCGCAGGAGCGGGTGGGCGAGCTGACCGAGCGGGTGGCCTCCGTACAGGCGAAGATCGACGACGCGAACGGCCGCCGGGACGCCGCGTTCGAGGAGATCGACGGCGAGGCGGCCACGGTGACCAAGGAGCGCGAGGTCATCGCCGGGGCCGTCCCCGCCGACCTGTTGGGGCTGTACGACAAGTTGCGCGGGCAGCAGGGCGGCATCGGCGCGGCCAAGCTGTATCAGCGCACCTGCCAGGGCTGCCGCCAGGAGCTGGCCATCACCGAGCTGAACGAGATCCGCACCGCCGCGCCGGACACGGTGGTGCGCTGCGAGAACTGCCGCCGCATCCTGGTGCGCACGGCCGAGTCCGGTCTGTAAGGGGCCCCGGGCGTGCGGGAGTTCATCGTCGAGGCGGACGGCGGGTCGCGCGGCAATCCGGGGCCGGCGGGTTACGGCGCCGTGCTGCTCGACGCGGTGACCGGCGAGGCGCTGCTGCAGTCCGCCGAGTACATCGGCATCGCCACCAACAACGTCGCCGAGTACCGCGGGCTGCTGGCCGGACTGCGGGCCGCGCGTGACCTCGACCCCGGCGCCGCCGTCCACGTCCGCATGGACTCCAAGCTGGTCGTCGAGCAGATGTCGGGCCGCTGGAAGATCAAACACCCCGACCTGAAGCCGCTCGCCGCGGAGGCGGCCCGCGTTCTGCCGCCGGACCGCGTGACCTACGAGTGGATCCCCCGGGACCGCAACAAACACGCCGACCGCCTGGCCAACGAGGCGATGGACGCGGGCCGCCGCGGCGAACAGTGGTCCCCTGCGGATTCGCCGCCGGCGGCCTTGGGCACGGCCGCGGCCCGGGACAGGGCCGCCGGGGCCTTGGACGCGGCCGGGGCTCGGGATGGGGCCGGGGTCCGGGATGGGGCAGGGGCTCGGGATGGGGCCGGGGCCGGGGACACGGAGGCGGCGTCGTCCGGCCCGCCCGGCGACATGGCGACGGGCGCGGTCCCGGAACGCGGGGCCACCGGCCGTGAGCCGGGTGGTGAACCGGGCCGTGAGTCCGGTGGCGGACCGGGCGGCGAGCCCGGCCGTGAACCGGGCCGTGCACCCGGGGGCGAACCGGGCCGTGAACCCAGCCGCGAGCGCCGCGGCGAGCCCGGTGGCGGAGCCAAGGCGGTCTCCGATGTGCGGGCGGCACGGGCCGTGGCGGCGCCGAGCGCCGGATGGGCGCCCGCGGATCTCGGGGCTCCGGCCACCTTCGTGCTGCTGCGGCACGGGGAGACCCCGCTCACCCCGCAGAAGCGGTTCTCCGGGAGCGGCGGGGGCGATCCGTCCCTGTCGGAGGTCGGCCGGGAGCAGGCGCAGCGGGTCGCCGCGGCCCTCGCCCGGCGCGGCACCGTCCAGGCGATCGTGTCGTCACCGCTGGCCCGGACCCGGCAGACCGCCGCGATCGTCGCCGCCCGGCTCGGCCTGGAGGTGGTCGTCGCGGACGGGCTGCGCGAGACGGACTTCGGCGCCTGGGAGGGGCTCACCTTCGGCGAGGTGCGCGAGCGCCACCCGGACGATCTGAACGCCTGGCTGACCGACCCCGAGGCCCGCCCGACCGGCGGCGGCGAGAGCTTCGCGGCGACCGCCGCGCGCATCGCGGCCACCCGCGACGAACTGGTCACCGCGTACGCGCGCCGCACCGTCCTGCTGGTCACCCATGTGACCCCGATCAAGACCTTCGTACGCCTCGCCCTGGGCGCCCCGCCCGAGTCCCTGTTCCGCATGGAACTGTCGGCCGCCTCACTGTCGGCGGTGGCGTACTACGCGGACGGCAACGCGAGCGTACGGCTGTTCAACGACACATCCCACCTGCGCTGACCGTCACACGGCCGGGGTGTGCTGGGCGCGCGCGGGTGGGGGGCGTCCCGCGCGGCGACGAGGCGTGCCGCGGCTGACCGTGCTGAGGGCCACGCGGTCGGCCGGAGTCCCGCGCCGAGTTGAGCGTCACATGGCCCGGCCGTAGCCCTGCTGCGTTGGGGGCCATGCGCCCGGCCGGGACCCTGCCGCGTTGAGGGTCGAGCAGTGGGCCGGAGTTCCGTGCCCCGTTGGGGGTCATACGGTCGGTCGGAGTTTCGCGGCCTCCCGGGCCAATGCCTCGATCCGCCCCCAGTCCCGGGCCGCAACGGCGTCCGCCGGCACCACCCAAGTGCCGCCCACGCAGCCGACGTTGGGCAGGGACAGATACTCCGCGGCGTTCGCCGGCCCGATCCCCCCGGTGGGGCAGAAGCGGGCCTGCGGCAGCGGATCGGCCAGCGACTTCAGATACGCCGTGCCACCCGCCGCCTGCGCCGGGAAGAACTTCATCTCCCGCACCCCACGTTCGAGCAGCGCCACCACCTCCGACGTGGTCGACACCCCAGGCAGGAACGGCACCCCGGACCCGGCCATCGCCGCCAGCAGCGCATCCGTCCAGCCGGGGCTGACCAGGAACCGCGCCCCGGCCCCGCACGCGTCCGCCACCTGCTCGCGGCCGAGGACCGTACCGGCACCGACCACCGCGTCCGGCACCTCGGCGGCGACGGCCCGGATAGCCGCGAGTGCGGCGGGCGTTCGCAGCGTCACCTCGATCGCGGGCAGCCCGCCCGCGACCAGCGCCCTCGCGAGCGGTACGGCGTCGGCGGCGTCCGCCACCACGACCACGGGCAGGACGGGCGCGAGATCCAACGGTGATGAGGACATGCCGCTCATCCTGCCCGCGCCGAGCACCATACGCAAAAGGCATTGCACATGATGCAACGCATGCCGTATGTCGCCCGGTGTCCTCAGTGCACATCGGTGACCAGCACATCCAGCGACCAGGCCCGGCCCGCCCGTACGGGCGCCTGCGCCTCCACCACGTACCCGAGATCCCGCAGCGCCGTCACCAGCTCGCCCGGATCCTTCGGTGCCGCGCCGGACGACAGCAGACTGCGCACGATCCGCCCCTTCGTCGCCTTGTTGAAGTGGCTGACGACCTTCCGGGTCGGCGCGTGCAGCACCCGCACGGTCGCCGTCCGCCCCGCCACCTCGCCCTGCGGCTTCCAGGCGGCGGCATACGCGGCAGAGCGCAGATCGAGCACCAGCCCGGCACCGGCCGCCGCGGGCAGCACGTCGGCCAACGGCCCGCGCCAGTGCGCGCCCAGCGCCCCGAGACCGGGCAGCCGCACCCCCATCGAGCAGCGGTACGACGGGATCCGGTCCGTCACCCGCAGCGCACCCCACAACCCGGAGAAGACCAGCAGCGACCGCGCGGCCCGCCGCTTGGCGGCCGGATCCAGGGAGGCCAGGCCGAGGGCGTCGTACAGCACACCTGTGTAGATCTCCCCGGCGGGCCGCGCCCCGGCCGCGCGCAACCCGGTGTTCTTCGCGACCTCGCCGCGCAGCCCCTCGCTCAGCCCGAGCACCTCGCGTGCCTTGACCTCGTCGCCCGCGCACAGTTCGACCAGCTCGTCGAGGACGGCCGCACGGGCGACGGCCAACCCCGGCAAGGACAGCGACTCCGGCTTCAGCGGGGCGCCACGGCCGGACGCGGCCTTGCCTTCCGACGGCGGCAGCAGGACAAGCACCATGGCAGCAGGGACTCCTTCTCTCGACCTGCGCGCCAGCGTACGGCGTACGACCACGACGCATCCGACCCGCCGACCCGCCGGGCCGTCCCGGCAGGCGCGCTGTTCCTGAACGAGGTTTCCTGGACGAGGTCCCTGGAGGAGCCGCTGACGGTTGCCGCGATCACCGTGGCCTTCACCCCGCCCCTGGCCGGCTTCGAGCCGGCCCCGGCCGCCGGTCCGCGCCGCTCCGCACGCCCGGTAGCATGGTCGACACGGCAGACGAGCCGGGCGGACGGCCGCGTGGAGTCCCCCTAGGGGGCTCCCCGAGGAACGTCCGGGCTCCACAGGGCAGGGTGATGGCTAACGGCCACCCGGGGTGACCCGCGGGACAGTGCCACAGAAAGCAGACCGCCCGGCGCTCCGGCGCCGGGTAAGGGTGAAACGGTGGTGTAAGAGACCACCAGTGCCCAGGGTGACCTGGGCAGCTAGGTAAACCCCACCCGGAGCAAGGTCAAGAGGAGCGCGGTAAAACGCACTCTGCGCGGACGTTCGAGGGCTGCCCGCCCGAGTCCGCGGGTAGACCGCACGAGGCCGGTGGCAACACCGGCCCTAGATGGATGGCCGTCGCCCCGGGCTCCGCGAGGACCCGGGGAACAGAACCCGGCGTACAGCCCGACTCGTCTGCCTTTATGGCCCTGACCTGGGGGTTCACCCCGGGTAGGGCCATTTTTTGTGTGAGGGGCTTCCCGCTTCTACCTGCGGGTTCCCGGGAGTTCCCGCGTGATTGTGCAACGGTTGTGAAATGGGGGAGCGGCTGGCGGGGCGTGACTTGGCTTGTCAGACGGGGTGCCGAGCGAGCGCTACGCAGGCTCGAACCGCTGGCAGGATTCGAACCTGCGCACACGGCTCCGGAGGCCGTCCGATTCCCGAGCGTTTTCGCAGTTCAGCCACCTACCTGACAGGTTGTCAAGCCCGCCGTCCCGCGCATGCCCCGCGAGAATGAAATGGCCCATTCGCTCATATTCTCCGGATCATTCCCTGTTGCGGTCGACCCATGCACCATGGCGTAGATCACGGCTTCCTCGGATAAGCATAGGGGCATAGATTTTTCCCCTCAATCGAACGGGAAGGTTGTCCGGAGTGCGCGGGCAGGCCAAGCGAGCCGGTTGTGTGCTGGGGCCGGTGGGGGTGAACCGCCCCGGGTTCGATAGAGATCTCAGTTTGTGGTTGTGACCTGGTGTTTTGCGAATTCCATGTAGTGGCTGGCTTCGTACTCGACGGGCGGAAACTCTCACCGTGGAGCCTGCGATGGTTGTATCAGTCGACCCACTGAGGTTTTCTCGGCGAAATGATCTCCGCGAAGCAGGCTGATCGGCGCATGTCGGGATGGATCGGTCCGGGCGGCCCCAGCTCTGGACAGACGTA
>NZ_JBSGBN010000145.1:0-25869 GCF_053601275.1 Streptomyces sp. NPDC004752
CCCGGCCCCGCTCGATGCCGCCCGAGGCACCGCCGGCCGAATGCCCGACCGTGCCCGTGGAACCGGGCCGCAGACCGTCGAGGAAGCGGCTCGGCCGACGGCTCGGCCGGCCGCCCGGGGACCGGGCGAGGGACCAGGAGACATACAGCCGCTCCCGGGCGCGGGTCACACCGACATAGAGGAGTCGGCGTTCCTCCTCGATCTGCTCGTCGGTCTTCGCGTAGGTGATCGGCACCATCCCCTCGGCGACGCCGACCAGGAAGACGACGTCCCACTCCAGGCCCTTGGCCGAATGCAGCGAAGCGAGGGTGACGCCCTGGACGGTGGGGGCATGCTGGGCGTTCGCCCGTTCGTCGAGTTCCGCCACGAAGTCGCCCAGGGTGGCACCGACCCGGGCCGCCGCGAAGTCCTGCGCCAGGCCGACCAGGGCCGCCAGTGATTCCCAGCGCTCCCGGACCGCCCCCGAGCCGGCCGGCGGCTCGGTGGTCCAGCCCTCCCCCGACAGAACCGCGCGCACCTGGGAGGGCAGGTCCACGACATCGTCCAACAGCGCGTCGTTGCCGCCGAAACGGGCCGCACCGCGCAGGGCAATGCCCGCCTTGCGCACCTCGGGGCGGTCGAAGAACCGCTCGGCGCCGCGCAGCTGGTAGGGCACCCCGACATCGGCGAGGGCCTGCTCGTAGGTCTCGGACTGGGAGTTGGTTCGGAACAGGACCGCGATCTCGGCGGCCGGGACACCGGCGTCGATGAGTTCGCGGATGCGGCGGGCGGCGCCCTCGGCCTCGGCGGGCTCGTCCACGTACTCCGTGTAGCCGGGCTCGGGGCCCGCGGCGCGTTGGGAGACCAGCTCCAGGCGGTGGTCGGCGGCCCGCCCGTGGGCCTGGGCGAGCAGCCCGTTGGCGAGATGGACGACCTGGGGGGTGGAGCGGTAGTCGCGGACCAGTTTGACGACGGTGGCGCCCGGGTGGCGGATGCGGAAGTCGAGGAGGTGATCGGGTGTCGCGCCGGTGAAGGAGTAGATCGTCTGGCTGGCGTCGCCGACGACGCACAGACTGTCCCGGTCGCCCAGCCACAGCTCCAGCAGCCGCTGTTGAAGAGGGCTGACGTCCTGGTACTCGTCGACGACGAAGTGCTGGTACTGGGCGCGGACCTGCTCGGTGATGTCGTGCCGGTCCTGGAGGATCGCGACCGTCAGCAGCAGGACGTCCTCGAAGTCGATGACCGAGCGGCTGCGTTTGAGGTCCTCGTACACCGAGTAGAGCTGAGCGATCTCGGCCGCGTCACGGGGGGTCTCCCGGCCGGCCTTCGCGGCGGCGAGCGGATAGTCGGCGGGGACGGTCTGGGTGACCTTGGACCACTCGATCTCGGCGGTGGCGTCACGCAGTTCGCCGCGGTCGAGGCGGATGCGGCAGGCGGCGGCCGCGTCCGCGACGAGCTGGATCTTGCGGTCGACGAGCCGGGGCATGCCGCCGCCGACCGCCTTCGGCCAGAAGTACTGGAGTTGGCGGAGCGCGGCAGAGTGAAAGGTGCGGGCCTGGACCCCCTGGGCGCCGAGCTGACGCAGTCGGCCGCGCATCTCGCCGGCGGCGCGGTTGGTGAAGGTGACGGCGAGCACGCTGGACGGCTGGAGGATGCCCGCACGCACGCCATAGGCGATGCGATGGGTGATCGCCCGCGTTTTACCCGTACCGGCCCCGGCCAGCACGCACACCGGGCCGTGCAGGGCGGTGGCCACTTCGCGCTGCTCGGGGTCGAGCCCTTCGAGCACCGCGTCGGCCGAGTCCGGTACGTGCGGGAAGAGGGTGGAGTGCGTTGCTGCTGTCACACGGCCATGCTGTCAGGTCGCCCGGGACGGCTGTGACGGTTGTCCACAGGCAGGCCCTTGCAGTCGTACTAATGCGGCGGGCGTGCCACAGGCGTCTCGCTCCTGCGGCAGGTGTCGCGCCTGGTCCGTTACCCCCGGCTCCCCTACCCCCGGCTCCCCCGGCGGGGAATGGCGGGCCGGTGACGTGCGTTCCCGCACAGGACGACCTTCCCCGAGCTGCCAGAGGAGCGCGAGCGAGATGCAGGGCACTGTGACGATGTACAGCACGACGTGGTGCGGATACTGCCGTCGGCTGAAGAGCCAGATGGACCGGGAAGGCATCGCGTACACCGAGATCAACATCGAGCAGGACCCCGAGTCGGCCGCGTTCGTGGAGAAGGCGAACGGCGGCAACCAGACCGTGCCGACGGTTCGGGTGGTTTCCGCCGACGGCGGCGCCGAGGCCGTCATGACGAACCCGAGTCTCGCCCAGGTGAAGCAGGCCCTCACCGCCTGACCTTCGCACCACCACACGACCCCCGACGGCAGCAACGGCTGATCGGGGGTTTTGTGTGCCGTGTGTACTCCTTTCCTGGCGTACTCCTTTCCTGCTCTGGAACGCCGGGGATCCTGACCTTGCTGTCCGCGGGTCACCTGGGGGAAGTCGTAGGAGAGGACACCGGCCCCGAGCGGCCGCCGTCGCCGGTCCTCAGACGAAGCTGCGGGTCGGCAGCGGCTTGCCGTACCAGAGTTCGATGAGGCGGGCGGCGATGGAAATGCCGTACGGCGACTGCACCTCGCCGGACTCGAAGGCGGCCCGCAGCTCTTCCCGGGAGAACCAGCGGGCCTCGTGGATCTCGTCGCCGTCGACCTCGATGTCGGTCGTGGTGGCGTGTGCCATGAAACCCAGCATGAGGCTGGACGGGAACGGCCAGGGCTGACTGGCGACATACTCGACCCGGCCGACGGTGACGCCGGCCTCCTCGAAGACTTCGCGGCGCACCGACTGCTCGATGGACTCGCCGGGCTCGACGAACCCGGCGAGCGTCGAGAAGCGGCCCTCGGGCCAGTGCACCTGGCGGCCGAGCAGGATGCGGTCCTCGTCGTCGGTGACCGCCATGATCACGGCGGGGTCGGTGCGCGGGTAGTGCTCGGCTCCGCAGGCCGGGCAGCGGCGGATGTGTCCGGCGGCGGCGATGACCGTGCGCTCCCCGCAGCGGGAGCAGAAACGGTGGGTCCGCTGCCAGTTCTCCAGGCCGACCGCGTGCACCATCAGACCCGCGTCACGCGGCGGCAGGAGCAGGCCGGCCTCCCGCAGCCCGGCCGGGCGGGCGGACTGGTCGATGCGGCCGGGCAGGGAGTCCTTCTGGAGGGCGAAGTAGCTGACGCCTTCGTCGTCGGTGCCCAGGAAGTAGCGGTGCGCCTCGGTGAGGGGGGCCTCGAAGGACGGGGTCATGACGAGTTCGGTACGGCCGTCCGCCGTCTCGTCGATGAGGACCTGGCCGCCGGAGACCACGAAGCAGCGGGTCGTGGGGTGGCTCCACGCCGCCGCGAGCCATGCCTCGTCGAGCCGGTGGTGGGCGGCGCGGTCGATGCCGCTGGGGGCGGTGAGCGAGATGGGTCGGTCGGCGGTCTGGTCGGTCCAGGTGGTCACGAGTGCTTCCAACTCCCCCGGTGAAACGGTCGGGCTCGGCGGGCGGTCGGCGGGACGTAGGGCAGGAGGGAAACCGGGTCGGGCAGGCGCGGGACGGGCGGGGCGGTCCTTCCAGTGTGCCGCGCGGGCGGTGCCGCCCTGTCCGGCACCGGATCAGGGCACATGGCGCCAGTTCCGCGCGAGGTCGCCCCACAGGTGGGCGCTGATCTCGACGCCCTTGAGCAGCAGGTCCAGCTCGACCTTCTCGTTCGGGGCGTGCCAGCCGTCGGAGGGGACTGAGATGCCCAGGAACAGGACCGGGGCGCCGAGGACCTCCTGGAGGTCGGCGGCCGGTCCGGAGCCGCCCTCGCGCGTGAAGCGGACGGGTTTGTCGAAGGCGCGGCCCATGGCGCGGACTACGGACCGCAGCGCGGGGTGGTCCAGCGGAGTCAGGCACGGGCGCGTGGCGGCGCCGAAGTCGATCTCGCAGCGGATCCCGGCGGGCACCTGGTCGGCGGCCCAGGCGCGGACCGCCTTCTCGATGTGGTCGGGGTCCTGGCCCGCGACCATCCGGAAGGAGAGCTTCACCATCGCCGAGGCCGGGATGATCGTCTTGCTGCCGGGGCCCTGGTAGCCGCCGCCGATCCCGTTGACCTCGGCGGTGGGGCGGGCCCAGATGCGTTCCAGGGTGGTGTGTCCGGCCTCGCCGTGCGCGGCGTACGACTTGGCGGTGCGCAGCCACTCCCCCTCGTCGAAGGGCAGTTCGGCGAAGAGTTCCCGTTCGCGATCGGTGAGTTCGACGATGCCGTCGTAGAAACCGGGGATCGCCACGCGCGCGTGCTCGTCGTGCAGGGCGGCCACGAGGCGGGCGGCGACGGTGGCCGGGTTGGGCACGGCGCCGCCGAAGGAGCCGGAGTGGATGTCCTGGTCGGGGCCGTACAGGCGGATCTCGCACTCGGCGAGGCCGCGCATGCCGGTGCACACGGTGGGGGTGTCCGCGGACCACATGCCGGTGTCGGAGACGATCACGGCGTCGGCGGCGAGCCGTCCGGCGTGCTCCTGGACGAGGGCTCCGAAGTGCGGGGAGCCGGACTCCTCCTCGCCCTCGATCAGCAGTTTGAGGTGGACGGCGGGGGCGGTGCGGCCGGTGGCGGCAAGGTGGGCGCGGACGCCGAGTGTGTGGAAGAACACCTGGCCCTTGTCGTCGGCGGCCCCGCGCGCGTAGAGGCGGCCGTCCCGGACGACGGGCTCGAAGGGGTCGCTGTCCCAGCCGTCCTCGAGGGCGGCGGGCTGGACGTCGTGGTGGCCGTAGACGAGGACGGTGGGTGCCTCGGGGTCGTCGGCGGGCCACTCGGCGAAGACGGCCGGGGCGCCCGGGGTCTCCCAGACCTCGGTGGTCGGGAAGCCGGTCTCCGCCAGTTTGGCGGCGAGCCAGTCGGCGCTGCGTCGTACGTCGGGCGCGTGGTCGGGCTGGGCCGACACGGAGGGGATGCGCAGCCATTCGGCGAGGTCGTCGAGGAAGGCGGAGCGATGCTGCTCGATGTACGTGCGGACGGCGCTGTCCGGGGTCTGGCTCATGCCATCGAGCCTATCGGCCCGCACCGGCATCCTGATCGGGCGGTTCGTCACACCGGGGCTCCCCGGTGACCAGTCTTTCGAGCCCTGCCCGGTCCGGCAGACCGTCCGGTCGTACGACCTCGCCGCTGCGTACGTACAGGAAGGCGGCGGTGACGGATTCGGGCGGTACGCCCTGCTGCTCGGCCCAGGCGATCCGGTACACCGCGAGCTGGAGCGGGTCGGCGGTGCGCCCGCGGCCGGTCTTCCAGTCGACGATCTCGTACGTCTCCGTGGCGCCGTCGCCGTGCTTGTAGACGGCGTCGATCCGGCCGCGCACGAGGCGGCCGGCGAGGGCGAGTTGGACGGGGACCTCGACGCGGTAGGGCGTGCGGTGTGCGTACTCGGTGCGTTCGAAGGCGTCCTTGAGGGCTTCGAGGTCGCGTTCGTCGGCGATCTCGGCCTCGGTGCCGGGCAGTTCCTCCGGTTCCAGCATGGGCAGCGTCAACTCTTCGTAGCGGGCCTCTACCCAGGCGTGGAACCGGGTGCCTCGACGCGCGGCCGGTTGCGGAGGGCGTGGCATGGGGCGTGCGAGTTCCTGTGCGAGCCCGTCGGGGTCGGCGGCGAGGCGCAACAGCTGGGTCGCGGTCAGCGTGGCCGGCAGGGTGACGTCCGTCACGGTCTCCCGTGCGCGCAGCAGCTCTCCGGTGAGCGCGTCGAGGTCCCGGTCCCAGGAGGCGACGGTGCGGGCTTCCTCGGGGGTGAGGGGGGTGGGCCCGGGCTCCGTGGGGTGAGGGCGGGCGGGCGCCGGCGGGGCGGATGCGCCGGCCTGGTGCGGGACCGTCGGACGGTCGGTGGCCCACGAGTCCCAACCGGCCGGGCCCTCCGCGAACGGGGGCTCGTCCTCGTAGGGAGCAGACGGGGTCTCGTCCTCGTGGGGAGCGAACGGGGTCTCGTCCTCATGAGGGGTGGGGGGAGGCTCGGTGTCGAGGGGTGCGTCGTCGTCGGGCGGTGGGGGCCAGTCCGGTTCGTCGTGGTTGTCCGGGTCGTGGACGGCCGCCGGGTGGCCGTCCGTGTCGGAGGGGAGGCCGTCCAGGTGGGCGAGGACCGTCTCGGCGGCGGCCCGGCGAAGGGCCAGGGCGTCGGCGTCCAGGGGCAGCGGCCAGGCCCGGTCGACGGTCGCCTGGTCCAGTGCCGGGTTCTCCTCGCCCTCCCCGGGTTCGTCCGCCCACGCCTCGATCTCGCCGTGTCCGGCGGCGCAGTGGTCGTGCAGCGCCCGCAGGAAGTCGGAGGGGCCGCGGGGTTTCTTCTGGGCGGGGCCCCACCAGTGGCCGGATCCGAGGAGCAGGGATCGGGGGCGGGTGAAGGTGACGTAGCCGAGGCGGAGTTCCTCGGTGTGCTGGTGGTCCTTCATGGCCTCGTGGAAGGTCTTCATGCCCCGCGAGTCCCAGGTGGTGAGATCGGGCAGGGTGTCGGCGTCGCCGCGCAGCCCGTGCGGCAGCACCTTGGCCTGCGAGGTCCACTTCTCCCGGCCCTGGGTGCTGGGGAAGGTGCCGGTGACCAGGCCGGGGACGGCGACGACGTCCCATTCCAGGCCCTTGGACCTGTGGGCGGTGAGCACCTTGACGGTGTTCTCGCCGCCGGGGAGGGCGTTGTCGAGGCCCTTCTCGTACTGGGCGGCGGTGCGCAGGAAGCCCAGGAAGGCGAGCAGCGTGGCCTCGCTCTCGTTGGCGGCGAAGGAGGCGGCAACGTCCAGGAAGTTCGACAGGGTCTCGCGGCGGCGGGCCGCCAGGGCGTGCGGCGACGCGGACAGTTCCACTTCGAGGCCGGTGACGGCGAGGACGCGGTGCAGGACGTCCATCAGCGGGTCGGCCAGGGAGCGCCGCAGGTCCCGCAGTTCGGCGGCGAGGCGGGCGAAGCGCACGCGCGCGCCAGTGGAGAAGGGCAGCCCGTCGTCGGCGCCGTCCGCGTCCATGGGGGAGTCCAGGAACGTGTCGAGGGCGTCCGCGAGCGATATCACCTCGGACGGGTCGACCCCCTCGACGGCCTCGGCGAGCCTGCGGTCGGGGTCGTCGGCGGCGCCCACGCGCGCGTGGGACACCAGGAGACGGGCGCGCCGCCCCAGCAGGGCGAGGTCGCGGGCACCGATGCGCCAGCGGGGGCCGGTCAGCAGGCGGACCAGGGAGGCGTTGGCGCCGGGGTCCTGGAGTACTTCGCAGACGGCGACGAGATCGGCGACCTCGGGCAGGTGCAGCAACCCGGACAGGCCGACCACCTCGACGGGGATGTCGCGGGCGACGAGCGCGCCCTGGATCTCCGCGAAGTCGGTCGCCGTACGGCACAGGACGGCGATCTCGCCGGGTGCCTTCCCGGTGTGCACCTGGTGGGCGACGGAGTCGGCGATCCAGGCGATCTCCTCCGCGTGGGTGCGCAGCAGGGCGCAGCGGACCGCGCCGTCGCGCTCGGCTCCGGGGGCCGGGCGCAGGGCCTCCACGCCCGCGTGCATCGCGCGCAGGGGTTCGGCGAGGCCGTTGGCGAGGTCGAGGAGACGGCCGCCGCTGCGGCGGTTCTCGCTGAGTGCCCGGCGAGTGGCGGGGCGGCCGTCGGCGTGTGCGAAGTGCTCGGGGAAGTCGTCGAGGTTGGCGACGGAGGCGCCGCGCCAGCCGTAGATCGCCTGGCAGGGGTCGCCGACGGCGGTCACGGGGTGGCCGGTGCCGCCGCCGAACAGACCGGCCAGAAGGACGCGTTGGGCGACCGAGGTGTCCTGGTACTCGTCGAGGAGCACCACGCGGAACTCCTCGCGCAGTGCGCGGCCGACGTCGGGAATCTCGGCGAGGGCGGCGGACAGGGCGATCTGGTCGCCGAAGTCGAGCAGGTCGCGGTCGCGCTTCGCGGTCCGGTAGCGCAGCACCAGGTCGGCGAGTTCGCGGCGTGCCGCGGCCGTCTCGGGGACCTTGCGCAGATCGGCGTTGGTGAGTTTGGCGCCCTCCAGGGTGCGCAGCAGGTCGGTGTCCCAGGTGCGCAGGTCCTCGGGGCGTACGAGGTGTTCGGCGAGTTCGGCGTCGAGCGCGAGCAGGTCGCTGACCAGGTCGGCGAAGGAGCGGGTGAGCGCCGGGTAGAGCCCTGGGGCCTCGCGCAGCACGCGCGCGGCGAGTTGGTAGCGGGTGGCGTCGGCGAGCAGCCGGGACGTCGGTTCCAGCCCGATGCGCAGGCCGTGGTCGGTCAGCAGGCGGCCCGCGAAGGCGTGGTACGTGGAGATGACCGGCTCGCCCGGAGGGTTGTCCGGGTCGATGGTGTCGGGGTCGGTGACGCCGGCCTTGACGAGCGCCTTGCGGACGCGCTCGGCGAGTTCCCCGGCGGCCTTGTTGGTGAAGGTCAGGCCGAGGACCTGTTCGGGGGCGACCTGGCCGGTGCCGACCAGCCAGACCACACGGGCCGCCATGACCGTGGTCTTGCCCGACCCGGCCCCGGCCACGATCACCTGCGGGGCGGGCGGCGCGGTGACGCAGGCCGTCTGCTCCGGGGTGAACGGGATGCCGAGCAACTCCTTGAGCTGCTCGGGGTCGGTGATACGGGCGGGCATGTCGCAGAGGCTAGCGGCGGGCACTGACAACCGGTGCCGGATCCGGCTGCCGGGGCCGATCGGGCCGCCGGGGCGGAGGGGGCGCGGGTCGGCACGGGCAGGCACGGATCGGCACGGGCAGGCACAGGCAGGCGCGGGGCGGCCCGGCCGGCGCGGTGGGTCGCAGCGGTGGTCACGACGGAACGTCGCGGCGGCAGCCGGCGCGGGTCACTCGACCACGTGCCGACCTTCGGGCCGTGCGCTGCAGGACGCCCGGAACGCGCAGTGGGTGCAGTGCTGGCCCGTGGTCGGCGTGAACCGCTCGTCGAGCACCTTCCCGGCGGCGGTGGCGAGCAGTTCGCCGATCCACTCGCCCTCCAGGGGGGCCTGGGCCTGCACCTTGGGCAGGCTGTCGCCGCCGTCCCGTTTGGGGGCGCCCTGCCTGAGATGGACGAGTTCGGCGCCGCCGGGTTCGGGGCGCGTCCCGTCGAACGCGTCGTCGACGGCGCCCTCGCGAACGGCCAGCTGGTAGACGGCCAGCTGGGGATGGCGGTCCACCTCGGCCGCGCTGGGCGCCTGTTTGCCGGTCTTGAAGTCGACGACGTACGCGCGTCCGTCGCCGTCGGTCTCCACGCGGTCCATCTGGCCGCGGACGCGCACCTCGTAGTTGCCCGCTTCCAGGGTGACGTCGAAGTCGTGCTCGCTGGTCACCGGCTTGCGTCCCGCCCGGGCTCCGTTGGAGTCGACGTGCCATGTCAGAAAGCGTTCGAGTGCCACGCGCGCGTTCTCCTTCTCCTGCGCCGACTTCCAGGGCGCGTCGAAGGCGAGCGCGTTCCACACCGACTCCAGGCGCTCCATGAGGACGGAGAGGTCGGCGGGGGTGCGTCCGGAGGCGACCTCGTCGGCGAGGACGTGCACGACGTTGCCGAAGCCCTGGGCGGCGGTGGCGGGTGCGTCGGCCTTCACCTCGCGGCCCAGGAACCACTGGAGGGCGCAGGTGTTGGCGAGTTGGTCGAGGGCGCTGCCGGACAGCACGACGGGCTGGTCGTGGTTGCGCAGCGGCACCTTGCTCTCGGTCGGCTCGAACATGCCCCACCAGCGGTCCGGGTGCGCCGACGGGACGAGGGGGCGGCCTTCCTCGTCGCCGAGCGCGGCGAGCCGGGCCAGGCGGCGGGCGGCGGCCTCGCGCAGTCCGGCGGACGCGCGCGGGTCGACCGTGGTGGCGCGCAGTTCGGCGACCAACGCGGCCACCGACAGCGGACGGCGCGGGCGGCCGGTGACGTCCTCGGGGGTGACGCCCAGCTCGGTGAGGAATCGGGAGGGCTGGTCGCCGTCGTCCGCGGGCGCCTTCACCGCGGTCACGACGAGGCGTTCACGCGCACGCGTGGCGGCCACGTAGAACAGGCGGCGTTCCTCGGCGAGCAGCGCCCCCGGGGTGAGCGGTTCGGCGAGCCCGTCGCGGCCGATGCGGTCGGCCTCCAGGAGGGAGCCGCGGCGGCGCAGGTCCGGCCACAGACCTTCCTGGACACCGGCCACGACGACCACGCGCCACTCCAGGCCCTTGGCACGGTGGACGGTCATCAGCCGGACCGCGTCCGGGCGGACGGCGCGACCGGCGAGCGTGTTCGCGGCGATGTCCTCGGCTTCGATCTCCTCCAGGAAGTTGAGGGCGCCGCGGCCTCCGGTGCGCTCCTCCGCCCGCGCGGCGGTGGCGAACAGGGCGCACACGGCGTCGAGGTCGCGGTCGGCGTTGCGGCCGGCCGCGCCGCCGCGGCGGGCGGTCCGTGCCAGGCGGCCGGGCCATGGTGTGCTCTCCCACAGGTCCCACAGCGCCTCCTCGGTGGTGCCGCCGCCCGCGAGGCGCTCCCGGGCCTTCCGCAGCAGCGCGCCGAGGCGCTGGGCTCCCCGGGCGTACGCCGGGTCGTGCGCGACCAGCCGTTCGGGTTCGGCGAGCGCCCGCGCGAGCAGCACGTCCGAGGGCGGCGGCAGCGGGTTGCCCGCCGTCCTCTCCTCCTCGCGCAGGGCCCGGCCGAGTCGGCGCAGATCGGCGGTGTCCATGCCGGCGAGCGGTGAGGCGAGCAGGGTCAGCGCGGTCTCGGTGTCGAGCCAGGAGGTGTCTTCCTGGGCAAGCTCGGCGGTGTCCGACCCGGAGGGCCGCGCCGCAGAGGCCCGCTCCCCGGAGGGCTCCACTCGGGGCTCCTCCCCCGGAACCTCCTGGTCGCGGACCTCGTCGTCGGAGGGCTCCACGTCCTCTGAGGGCTCCACGTCCTCTGAGGGCACCTCGTCGGAGGGCTCATCGTCCTCCCGGACGATCCCTTCGGCCGGCCGCGCCGCCTCGGCCGTGGCCACCGCCCGGAGCGCCGTCAACAGCGGTGCCACCGCCGGTTCATGGCGCAGCGGCAGGTCGTCGCCGTCGATGTCGAGGGGCACACCGGCCGAGGTGAGGGCCCGTCGGACGGTGGGAATGGTGCGGGATCCGGCGCGCACCAGCACCGCCATCTCGTTCCAGGGGACGCCGTCCTCCAGGTGCGCCCTGCGGAGGATGTCGGCGACGTTGTCCAGTTCGGTGCCGGCCGTGGGGTACGTGTAGACCTCGACGCGGCCTGTATCGCGTACCGGGGCGAGTTCGCGGTGGGCGCGCACCTTGTCGGCCGGGAGGCGGGTCAGGGGCATGCGGTGGGTCAGCAGCCGGGTCGCGGTCAGCAGGGCGGCCCCGGAGCGGCGCGAGGTCCGCAGCACCTCGACGGGGGCCGGACGGCCGTCCGCGCGCGGGAAGGCCGCCGGGAAGTCCAGGATGCCATTGACGTCGGCGCCCCGGAACGCGTAGATCGACTGGTCGGGGTCGCCGAAGGCGACCAGGGTGCGGCCGCCGCCGGCGAGGGCGTGCAGCAGGCGTACCTGGGCCGGGTCGGTGTCCTGGTACTCGTCGACGTACACGGCGTCGTACCGGGCCGCGAGGCGGGCGGCGACCTCGGGGCGGTCGGCCAGCAGCACCGCGCGGTGGACGAGTTCCGCGTAGTCGAGGACGCCCTGAAGGTCGAGCACGTCGAGGTATTCGGCGAGGAACGCCGCGGCGGCCCGCCAGTCGGGGCGGCCGATGCGCCGCGCGAAGGCGTCCAGGGTGGCGGGGCCGAGGCCCAGTTCCCGGCTGCGGGCGAGGACGGCACGGACCTCGTCGGCGAAGCCTCGGGTGGTCAGGCAGGCGCGTAGTTCGTCCGGCCAGCGCACATGGGCGAGGCCGAGCCGCTCCAGGTCCGGCTGGCCCGCGAGCAGTTCGCGGACGGTCACGTCCTGCTCGGGGCCGGAGAGCAGCCGCAGCGGCTCCACGAACAGGTCGCTGTCCTGGTGGGCGCGGACCAGGGCGTAGGAGTACGAGTGGAAGGTGGTCGCCCGGGGCGCGCGGGCCGCGCCCACACGCCGGGCCATGCGGTCGCACAGTTCGATCGCGGCCCTGCGGCTGAAGGTCAACACCAGGATCCGCTCGGGGTCCGCGCCGCGGGCGATCCGCGCGGCCACGGACTCCACCAGCGTGGTGGTCTTGCCGGTGCCCGGACCCGCGAGGACCAGCAGTGGTCCGGGGCTGTGGTCAACCACCGCGCGCTGGGCGGCGTCCAGACGAGGGGGATCCGGCTCGGCCGGCGGGGTGCGCACCAGCCGGTAAGCGCCACGGCTCCCCTGCCGCGCCTCAAGGTACGGCAGGTGTCTGGTGGTGGAGGAGGAGCTCACGTGGTTCGCCGGTCCTGGTGCTCGTACTCGTCTGGCTGCCCCTCGTCGAGGGCGGTGGCCACGGGGTGAGGGGGACACGCGCCGCAGACGCTACGCCGACGCGAGGTACGGAAGCAGGGCTTCCGCTTCTTCCCACGCGCTTCTCGCGACACACGCGCCCCACACCTCACGAACGTACGGCATGTCACGGACGTCCCCCGTGTCCCCCGTACGGGCCACGGGTTCCCCCAACGGGCCCTCGATGGCGGAAGCTGTCAGGTGTGACCCTGTCCGCTCTCGCCGCCGTCCCACCTGGCCCGTCTCATGTCGAGCCGCGGCAGGTGGCCCTCGGCGGCCCTGCCCGCCTCCTTCAGCGGGGTGCCCTCCGCGCGGTAGTGACCGAGCGCGCGCGGTTCGTGACCTGGGAGCAGTACGCCGTCGGCCCGCACGACGCGCCACCACGGCACGGCTCCCCCGTAGAGGGCCATCACCCGGCCGACCTGGCGCGGGCCGCCCTCCTCCAGCCACTCGGCGACGTCTCCGTACGTCATGACCCGCCCGGGTGGGATCCGTTCGGCGACGTCGAGGACCCGCTCGGCGTACTCCGGCAGCGCATCCGCGCGCCCCTCGGCGCGCGCCTCCTCCGGAAGGCTCTCCTGGCTCATTCGCCCCATCCTGCCCCACCCCACCGACAACCCGACGCGGGCGGCGCGATGCCCGCCCCTCGCCCTCCGGCAGCATTTCCGGCACACTGTGCGACCCCGCAGGTGCACCCTGATGACCCTGAGTGTCGGAGGGTCATGCCACCATCGTGCGGGCGGTGACCGGTGATACGAGACCAAGAAGAGACGATGAAGCAGCAGGGCGTGCACGCCGAGGGCGCGGAGAGCACCTCCGGCGCCGGGGCACGCCCGGACGCCGCCGGGACACACGGCACCAGCCCCGCCGAGGAGGAGAACGGCACGGAGGCCATGCGCCTCGCCGATTGCCCGGACGAGGCGCACATCGACGCGGTCGAGGGCGACGAACCGCTGCTCCCCGCGCGCGTGCACCGTCCCTCCGACCTGATGCGTCTCCTGGTGGGCGTGCTGGCGATCGCCGTGCTCCTGGCCATCGCCGCCTTCGCCCACGGCACCACCTCGGGCCTGGAACAGGACATCAACAAGGGCACCGGCCAGGCACCCGATCTACTGATCAAGATCGCGGGTCTGGCGTCGAGCATCGCGATCCTCCTGGTGCCTGTCGCGTTCGCGATCGAGCGGCTGATCAAACGGGACGGACTGCGCATCGCCGACGGCGTCCTGGCGGCGGTCCTCGCGCACGGGGTGACGCTCGCCACCGACCTGTGGGTCGCCAGGGCCGCTCCGGGCTCGATCCAGGAAGCCCTCACCCAGCCCTCCCCGGGAAACATCCACGCGCTGACCGACCCGGTGCACGGTTATCTGGCCCCCGTCATCGCGTATATGACGGCCGTCGGCATGTCCCGCAGACCGCGCTGGCGCGCCGTGCTGTGGATCGTGCTGCTGCTCGACGCGTTCTCCATGCTCGTCACCGGCTACACGACACCGTTCTCGATCATCCTGACGGTGCTGATCGGCTGGACCGTCGCCTACGGCACGCTGTACGCGGTCGGCTCCCCCAACGTCCGCCCCACCGGGCGGACGCTGATGGCGGGCTTGCGCCACGTCGGCTTCCACCCGGTGTCCGCCGCCCGCGAGGAGGCCGCGGACACCGAGAACGGCGACCGTGGACGGCGCTACTTCGTGACCCTGGAGGACGGGCCGCCCCTGGACGTCACCGTGGTCGACCGGGAGCAGCAGGCACAGGGCTTCTTCTACCGGGCGTGGCGCAATCTGACCCTGCGCGGCTTCGCCACCCGCTCCAGCCTCCAGTCGCTGCGCCAGGCGCTGGAGCAGGAGGCGCTGCTGGCGTACGCCGCCATCGCGGCCGGCGCCAACGCGCCCAAGCTGATCGCGACGTCCGAGCTGGGACCGGACGCGGTCATGCTCGTCTACGAGCACAGCGGCGGGCGCACGCTCGACTCGCTGGCCGACGAGGAGATCACCGACGAGCTGCTGCGCCACACCTGGCACCAGGTGCAGGCATTGCAATCGCGACGCATCGCGCATCGCAGGCTCGCGGGCGACGCAATCCTGGTGGATCGTTCCGGCACGGTGATCCTCACCGATCTGCGCGGCGGCGAGATCGCGGCCGGAGATTTGCTGCTGCGCATGGATGTCGCCCAGCTGGTGACCACGCTCGGACTGCGGGTGGGCGCCGAGCGGGCGGTGGCCTCCGCGGTGGGCGTCCTCGGCCCCGACGCGGTCGCCGACTGTCTGCCGATGCTCCAGCCGATCGCCCTGACCCGCTCCACGCGCGCGACGCTGCGCAAACTGGCCCGTGAACGGGCGCAGCGCGAGCGCGAGGCGGTCCTGGATGCCTCCCGGCAGGCCAAGCAGGCCCGTCTGGAAGAGGCCGCGGAAGACATCAGGCCCGCCCTGGAAAAGCCCGACAAGAAGACGGTGCGCGCCGAGCAGCGGGCCGAGAAGCGGGCCATCGACGAGGCCCTGGAGGAGGCCCGCGAAGACGATCTGCTCACCCAGATCCGGCACGAGGTGCTGCGGATCAGGCCGCAGGCCCCCGTGGAACCGGCCCGGCTGGAGCGGGTCCGTCCGCGCACGCTGATCAGCTTCATCGCGGGCGCCATCGGCGCGTACTACCTGCTCACACAGCTCACACACATCGAGTTCGGCACCCTGTTCGCACAGGCCCAGTGGGGCTGGGTCATCGCGGCGGTGCTGTTCTCGGCGCTCAGTTACGTCGCCGCCGCGATGGCGCTCCTGGGCTTCGTGCCCGAGCGTGTGCCGTTCCTGCGGACCGTGGCGGCCCAGGTCGCCGGGTCGTTCGTGAAGATCGTGGCGCCGGCCGCGGTCGGCGGTGTGGCCCTCAACACACGTTTTCTGCAGCGCTCCGGCGTGCGCCCCGGACTCGCGGTGGCGAGTGTCGGCGCGTCCCAGTTGTTCGGGCTGGGCTGCCACGTCCTGATGCTGCTGTCCTTCGGCTATCTGACCGGCACCGAGAAGACCCCGTCGCTGTCCCCGTCCCGCACGGTCATCGCCGGCCTGCTGACGGTGGCGGTGCTCGTCCTCGTGGTGACCTCGGTGCCGTTCCTGCGGAAATTCGTCGTCACGCGCGTGAGGTCGCTGTTCGCGGGCGTCGTGCCGCGCATGCTCGACGTGCTGCAGCGCCCGCAGAAGCTGGTCACGGGCATCGGCGGCATGCTGCTGCTCACCGCCTGCTTCGTGATGTGCCTGGACGCCTCGATTCGCGCGTTCGGCGACGAGTCGACGTCGCTCAGCATCGCCAGCGTCGCCGTCGTCTTCCTGGCCGGCAACGCCCTCGGGTCCGCGGCACCGACTCCGGGCGGCGTGGGCGCCGTGGAGGCCACGCTGACCGTCGGTCTGATCGCCGTCGGGCTCCCCAAGGAGGTCGCCGCACCGGCCGTGCTGCTGTTCCGCCTGCTCACGCTGTGGCTACCGGTGTTGCCGGGCTGGCTGGCCTTCAACCATCTCTCACGCCGGGGCTCCCTCTAAGGCCCCAGAACGCCGGAACTCGGCCTGGCCAGGAGGGCGGCCCGTACCTCGTACGGCCCGCGCCCCGAGCGCCCCGGCGTGCGCGACCCCAGGATGGGATCATGAGCCCCTCCCGGATCCGCGCCGCCCTGGCCGCCGCCGTCCTGCTGCCCTCCCTGCTCGTGGCCTGCGGCGACGGCTCGAAGGCCGGGGATCTGACGACCCAGAACCTGGACTGGAAGGACTGCCCGGCCCCCTCCGAGGCAGAGGGCGGCGGCAACGCCCCCTCACCGCTGCCGGGCGGCGGCTCCTGGCAGTGCGCCACCCTGGAGGCTCCTCTGGACTGGAGCAACCCGAAGGGCGACACCATCGGGCTCGCGCTCATCCGGGTCAGGGCGAGCGGTGACCCGGCCAAGCGGATCGGCTCGCTCCTGTTCAACTTCGGCGGGCCGGGCGGCAGCGGTGTCACCACGCTGCCCGCCTTCAGCGCGGACTACGAGAAGCTGCGCACACGCTACGACCTGGTGAGCTTCGACCCGCGCGGCGTCGGCCGCAGCGCCCCCGTCGAGTGCAAGAGCGACGCACAGCTCGATGAGTACTTCCAGCAGGACGCGACGCCCGACGACGCCGCCGAGCGTGCCCAGCTCGTGAACCGGACCAAGGGGTTCAACGCGGCCTGCGAGAAGAACTCCAAGAAGGTCCTGCCTCATGTGCGCACCACCGACGCCGCCCGCGACTTGGACCTGATGCGCCAGGTCCTCGGCGACACCAAGCTGCACTACTTCGGCATCTCCTACGGCACCGAACTCGGCGGCGTCTACGCCCACCTGTTCCCCAAGACGGTGGGACGGGTCGTCTTCGACGGGGTCGTCGACCCCACCAAGACCCCCGAGCAGAGCGCGCTGGGGCAGGCCAAGGGCTTCCAGCTCGCGCTCGGCAACTTCGCCGACGACTGCACCTCGAAGGTCACCGAGTGTCCGATCGGTGACACCCCGCAGGACGTCAAGAACCGCATCGCCAAACTCCTCGCCGACCTCGACAAGAAGCCGATCCCGGGCATCTTCCCGCGCCGACTCACCCAGACCGCCGCCACCAACGGCATCGCGCAGTCCCTGTACTCCAAGGACTTCTGGGAGTACCTCACCGAGGGTCTGCAGGAGGCGTACGACGGCGACGGCAGAATCCTGATGGTGCTGTCCGACTCGATGAACGGCCGCAACGAGAACGGCGAGTACAGCAACCTCACCGCCGCGAACGTGGCCATCAACTGCGCCGACGAGAAGCAGCGTTACACGGTCGGCCACATCCAGCAGAAGCTGCCCGAGTTCCGCGCCGCCTCCCCGCAGTTCGGGGACTTCCTGGCCTGGGGCATGATCAGCTGCACCAACTGGGCGGTGCCGGGCGCCGCCGAGCACCCCGACGTGAGCGCGCCCGGATCCGCGCCGATCGTCGTCGTGGGCAACACCGGCGACCCGGCGACCCCGTACGAGGGCGCGCGGAGGATGGCGGACGCGCTCGGCAAGGGCGTCGGCGTCCAGCTGACGTACAAGGGGCAGGGACACGGCGCGTACGACAGCAAGAACCCGTGCGTGCAGAACGCCGTGAACGGCTATCTGCTGGACGGGAAGGTGCCGACGGCCGGCACGGTCTGCACCTGACACACCCTCACAGTCGATTCCTGACACCCCCTCACACTCGATTAAATCGCAGGTCAGAGCGTTATCCACAGGCTGCCACGGGTCTGACTCGATCCGCCTACTATGGCCTGACCGCCCTCCGCGACCGACGTGCGGAGGGCTTGCGAGGGGGGGTGCACAAGGTGCGTTTCGTACGGTGGACGGCCGCGGTGGCGGCCGCGGTGCTGATGGCCGGATGCGGCGGCGGATCGTCCGACGGCAGCGGAGACGAAGGCGCGGGCGCGGGCGACGGGAAGGACAGGTCGGGGCGGTCATCGACGGCGCCGGCCGGCCCGTCCGCCGCCGCACTGCCCTCCTCACTCACCTCGCAAAAGCTCGACTGGGGCCGCTGCAAGGCCACCGCGGACTCCCCGGCGCCGAGCTCCGACTGGCGGTGCGCGACGCTCAAGGTGCCGCTGGACTGGGCGGAGCCGGACGGCCGGACGATCGGTGTCGCCCTGATCCGGGCGCGGGCCACCGGCGACGACCGTATCGGCTCGCTGCTCTTCAACTTCGGCGGCCCGGGCGGCTCGGGCGTCTCGATGATGCCGTACTACGCCACGACGGCCGCCAAGCTGCGCGAGCGGTACGACCTGGTGAGCTTCGACCCACGCGGGGTCGGGGCCAGTGAGGGCATCCGCTGCCGCGGCGACGGCGACATCGAGGCCGCGGAGACCGTGGACAACACCCCGGACACCCCGGCCGAGGAAAGGGCCTACTTCCAGGACGCCGCCGAATTCGGCAAGGGCTGCGCCCGCGCCGCCGGGACGCTGATGGCGCATGTCGCTACGACCGACACCGCCCGCGACATGGACCTGATGCGCCAGGTCCTCGGCGACACCAAGCTGCACTACTTCGGCATCTCCTACGGCACCGAACTCGGCGGCGTCTACACCCACCTGTTCCCCGAGAACGTGGGCCGGATGATCCTGGACGCGGTCGTCGACCCGACCGCCGACACGGTGGGGCACGCCAAGAACCAGGCTCTGGGCTTCCAGCGGGCCCTGGACGACTATCTGAAGTCCACCGGTCAGGACCCCGCGGAGGGATCCCGGAAGATCGCGGATCTGTTGGACGGGCTCGACGCCGAACCGCTCCCGGCCTCGTCCGGGCGCAGGCTCACCCAGTCGCTCGCGGTCACCGGGATCGCCCTGCCGCTGTACAGCAAGTCCCGCTGGCCGGAGCTGACCGAGGCACTGAAGGCAGCCGAGCAGGGCGACGGCTCACGGCTGCTGTCCCTCGCCGACGACTACAACGAGCGTGACTCCTCGGGGCGCTACGGCACGTCGTCCCATGCGCAACGGGTCATATCGTGCCTGGACGACAGGCAGCGGCCCACGCGGGAGGAGACGAAGAAGCTGCTGCCGGAGTTCGACGAGATCTCCCCGGTGTTCGGGAAGTTCCTGGGCTGGGACACGGCCGGCTGGTGCCACGACTGGCCGATGGCCGGGCAGTACGACACCCCGGAGGTCAGTGCGCCGGGTGCGGCGCCGATCCTGCTGGTCGGCAACACCGGCGACCCGGCGACGCCGTACGAGGGCGCCCGCAGGATGGCGGACGAGTTGGGCGAGGGCGTCGGTGTGGAGCTGACCTGGAAGGGCGAGGGTCACGGGGCATACGGCAGGGGGAGCGACTGCGTCGATACGACGGTGAACGCCTACTTGCTGCACGGGACGGTGCCGAAGGACGACAAGGTCTGCACGTAGCGGCCCACGGAGCGCGGGCCGCGGGCAGGCCGCGGGCAACGGAAAGGGACCCGGCACGCGCGATGCCGAGCCCCTCCGGAACCGGTGAAGGCGTACGCCTAGTAGACCGGCTTGTGCGGTTCGATCTGGTTCACCCAGCCGATCACACCGCCGCCGACGTGCACGGCGTCGGCGAAGCCGGCGGACTTCAGCACCGCGAGGACCTCCGCGCTGCGCACGCCCGTCTTGCAGTGCAGGACGATCTTCTTGTCCTGCGGGAGGCCCTCCAGGGCGGAGCCCATGAGGAACTCGTTCTTCGGGATCAGCCTGGCGCCCGGGATGGAGACGATCTCGTACTCGTTCGGCTCGCGGACGTCGATGATCTCGATGTTCTCGCCGTCGTCGATCCACTCCTTGAGCTGCTTGGGAGTGATCGTCGAGCCGGCGGCCGCCGCCTGGGCCTCCTCGGACACGACGCCGCAGAATGCCTCGTAGTCGATGAGTTCGGTGACGGTCGGGTTCTCGCCGCAGACCGCGCAGTCCGGGTCCTTGCGGACCTTGACCTGGCGGTACTGCATCTCCAGGGCGTCGTAGATCATCAGGCGGCCGACCAGCGGCTCGCCCGTACCGGTGAGGACCTTGATCGCCTCGGTGACCTGGATGGAGCCGATGGACGCGCACAGCACGCCGAGGACCCCGCCCTCGGCACAGGAGGGGACCATGCCGGGCGGCGGGGGCTCCGGGTAGAGGCAGCGGTAGCAGGGACCGTGCTCGGACCAGAACACCGACGCCTGGCCGTCGAAGCGGTAGATCGAACCCCACACGTACGGCTTGTTCAGCAGCACGCACGCGTCGTTGACCAGGTAGCGGGTCGCGAAGTTGTCCGTACCGTCGACGATCAGGTCGTACTGGCTGAAGATGTCCATCACGTTGTCGGCCTCGAGCCGCTCCTCGTGAAGGATCACGTTCACGTACGGGTTGATGCCCTTGACGCTGTCACGCGCCGACTCGGCCTTGGAGCGGCCGATGTCGGCCTGGCTGTGGATGATCTGGCGCTGCAGGTTCGACTCGTCGACCTCGTCGAACTCCACAATGCCGAGCGTGCCGACGCCCGCGGCGGCCAGGTACATCAGCGCCGGCGAGCCCAGGCCGCCGGCGCCCACACAGAGCACCTTGGCGTTCTTCAGCCGCTTCTGCCCGTCCATCCCGACATCAGGGATGATCAGGTGGCGGGAGTACCTGCGGACCTCGTCTACGGTGAGCTCAGAGGCTGGCTCGACCAGGGGTGGCAGCGACACGGGGACTCCGTTGGTCGGTCGATCACTACGTTTGTTCTCCCCGTAACACTGCCACGGCCTTTTTCATTCCGAGACACCCGTTCCGATCCGCGAGACGATGTCGTCCCAGTAGCCGGGCATCGTCTCCCAGGGGTCGATGTGGCCGCCGCGGTCGGTGCGATCCGTGAAGTAGATCGTCGCCGCGCCCTGCCAGCGGGCGATGCGCAGCGCCTCGTCGAGATGGCCGCGGGGCACGCCGTGCACGAAGTGGCAGAAACGGTCGGGCGGGTAGTCGGCGGTCCACTCGGCGGCCTGCGACCAGCGGTAGTCGGGCCAGGCGCCGCAGAAGGTGACCAGTTGGTCGGCGTTCTCGACGTAGCCCGGGTACGGGTGGGTGCCATGGCCGAGGACGATGTGGATGGTCTCGCCGAGGGTGCGGAGCGCGGTGACGGTGCGCCGTACGTCGGGCAGGTCGGCGCGCTCGGTCGGGCAGCGGTCCAGGAGGAAGCCGTCGACCTGATACCAGTCGCGGTAGTGGTGCGCGTCCGAGAGCAGGTCCGCGCGGGCGCCGTACTCGGTGTCCAGCCGGCCGAGGACGCGGACGCCTCCGTTGCGCAGTCGGCCCGCCGCCTCCAGGCAGTGCGGATCGGGGTGTGCGCCGGGGCCGTCCGCGACGTCGAGAACCACCCAGTGCAGGGGGGTGCCGGGACGGGTGAGTTCGGCCCATTCCGCGGGGGCGACGAGGGGGTGCGCATAGCCGGGGATGCCGAAGCCGGTACGCAGGCCGGTGTGGGCGATGCCGGCCGGGGTGCTGGTCAGATACGGCATGCGGCCTCCATCCAGATGTCCGCGAGGGATTCCTCAAGGTTGATCCGGGGGCGCCAGCCGAGCCGGTCGCGTGCCGTGCGGACATCTGCCTGCTGCCAGCTGCCGCAGCCGTCCGGGTACGGGTATGCGACGGGCGGCGCGTGGTCGGAGTCGGCGCGGGGGTGCCCGATGGCTGTGCGCAACGGGCCGGGAGGTCCGTCGAGTTCGTGCAGGGCGCCGCCGTACCCGGCGACGCGGGCGAGGACGGCGGCGGCGTCCCGGAGCCGGACGGCCCGGCCGGAGCCGATGTTGATGACGCCCTGCGCCGCGGAGAGCGAGGCCGCGTGCACGGCGCGGGCCACATCGCGTACGTCGACGAAGTCGCGCTGGGTGCCCAGGCCGCCGAGTTTCAGTTCGCCGTCGCCGGACTGCATGGCGCGGCGCAGGGCTTCGGCGAGCCGGCCGAGCGGCGAGCCGGCCGGGGTGCCGGGCCCGGCGGGCGAGAACACGCGCAGCACGACGGCGTCGAGGCCCGAGCCGAGGACCAGTTCGGTGGCGGCGAGCTTGCTGACGCCGTATGGGCCGCCGGGGCGGGGCACGGCGTCCTCGGCTGTGGAGGAGCCGGGCTGGCTGGGCCCGTACTCGGAGCCGCAGCCGAGCTGCACCAGACGGGCGCCGCAGCCGCTGCGGCGCAGGGCCTCGCAGACCGTGGCGACGGCGACGGTGTTGTGCCGGGTCAGTTCGCGGGCGCCGCCCCGGGTGGCGCCCGCGCAGTTGACCACGACACCGGGGTGGACCGCGTCCAGGAAGCGGGTGAGCGCGCCGGGGCTGCCGGTCGCGAGGTCGAAGCGGACGTCGGCGTCGTCGCCGCGGCCGAGCGCGGTGAGCTGGACGGCCGGGTCGGCGAGCAGGCGGTCGGCGACGAAGCGGCCGAGGTAGCCGTTGGCTCCGATCAGCAGGACCCTCATCGTTCGGCTCCCGGGGTGTGTGCTCCGGCTGCTCCGGTGGCTCCGGATGCTCCGGGTCGGGAGGTGGTCATCTGGTCGTCTCCTTCGAAGGGGTGATGCGGTCCCGGCCGTGGGTGGGGCCGGGCGCCTGCGAGTGGGTTCACGTCTGCTCCCCGGTCGGCGCGTGGGCCGAGGCCCGGGTCAGGGCGCGGTTCGCGTGGAGCAGCAGTGCGAGGGCGGCCGTCGCGCAGGCGAACACGGGGATGCCGCCCGGACCCCAGGCGTCCACCAGGGCCTCGACAGGGGTGGCCAGGAAGGCACAGCCGGGGAGGCGACCGGTGAGGACGAGGGCCGGCGCCAGTACCTCGGTGGTGGCCGCGGCGGCGAGGGCCAGGGCCGCGGAGTGCGGTAGGTGGTGGACGGTGAGGAGGCGGGCGAGCAGGAGGAGGGCACCGAGGGCGAGCGTCTCGGGATAGGCGGTGGGCTCGCGCAGCAGCACGCCGGAGAGGGCGGCCAGTGCGGCGAGTGCGCACAGGAAGAGGGCGAACGTGCCGAACAACAACGGCCGTACGGCGGCGGCGAACTCCGCCAGGCCGCGGCTGCCGTCGCGTCTGCGGCGCGCGTGCGTGGCGAAGAGATGGGCGCACCAGGCGGCCGGGGCGCAGGACAGGGTGAGGGCCAGGACGGGCGCGGCGGTCAGCGGCCAAGGGCCGTCCACGGTGCCGTTCGGCAGGTCGGCGGGACCGCCGGACAGGGCGGCACCGAGCAGGCCGTCGCCGAGGAGGGCGTATCCGAACAGCCACCAGGCTCCTGCGTGCGTCCGGCCTGCGGGGCGCCACGCGTGCGTGCCGGACGGCGTGCTCAGCGGGCCGCGGCGCAGTGCCACGCGGGCGCCGAGGGCCACGGCGAGAACGCCGGCGGCGGCGACCAGGAAGCGTGCGCGGCCGTGGGTGAGGTGCAGGCCCGCCAGGGTGAGCCCGGTCAGGGCGCCGGGCAGGAGGGCGCGCAGGGCCCAGTCGGTGCGTGCCCGGGCGGCCGGGGCGGTCACGGCAGACCGCGGGGGCTGGTCACCGTCGCGGGGTACGCGCGCATACATCTCCTCGGCGAGCGAGAAGACGTCGCGGTGGCGGAAGCGGGCGGCGGTGCGGTCGGTGATGCCGTGCGCTTCCAGCCCCGCGGCGATCTCCAGCGGGTCCACGGCCCGTTCGCACAGTGCGCGGTGCCGGTGCATCAGCGTCTTCACGGGGTCCGCGGCCCCGCGTCGCGTCGCGGACCCGCGCTTCGTGTCCGAACCCGCGCTGACCGCACCGATCGCGCCGCGGCCCCCGCCGACCGGTCTCTCACCGGTCAGGGCGCCGGTCTCGTCGCCGAATGTGGGGCTCTTCGCGTCGCCGAACGTGGGGCTCTCACCGGTGACATCGGCGGTGACATCGGCAGTGCCCGCCCTCGTCCCCGCGGTGGCGTCACCGGCCGTCGTGCGTCCGAAGGCGCCCGTCCGCGCCCGCATGACGTCCCCCGCATCCGTCACACCGGCTGCGCCGATCGCAACCGACGGGTCGGCCACATTCGACTCACCCGGCACGTCAGGTGTGTCTGTCGCGTCAGGTCTGCCTGTCGCGTCAGACACATCGGTCGCGTCAGACTCACCGGTCAGCTTCGGCTCATCCATCATGCTCGGCTCACCCGTCACGTTGGGCTCACCGATCACATTGGGCTCACCCGTCGCGCTGGGTTCGCTCGGCTCATCCGGTCCGTTCGGTCCGTTCGGTTCTCCGAAGAGCCAGCCCTCCGATCGGGCGTCCCAGGCGCCGGGGCTGGCGGGGGTTCCGGGGCGGTCCAGTTCGCCAAGGCCGCTCATCGGGCACCGTCCGTGACCGCCAGCGGGGTGGCCACCACCGGGTCGGTCGCGGTCGCGGCCCAGCCCGGGGCACCGCGGCCGAGGCCGCGGCTCGCCGGACCGGTCCAGCGGCCGGGGATGTGCGCCTCGGCCGGAACGGCGAACGGCAGGGGCTCGCCGGCGCCGTCCAGGACCACCCGCCGCACCGGGCAGCGCGAGAGGATCTCCAGGTAAATGCCGTGAAATGCCGTGATGTTCTGCTCGACGGTGAACAGTTCGAGCGCGCGGGCGCGGGCGGCCGCACCCAGGCACTCACGGCGCTCGGGGTCGCGCAGCAGCGCCACGCATGCCTCCGCGAGCGCCCGCGGATTGCGCGGGGGCACGACCAGGCCTGTGCCACCGATGACCTCCACCACCGCGCCGACGTCCGTGGACACCGTCGCACGTCCGCAGAGCATGCCTTCGACGAGGCCGATGGGGAAGCCCTCGACGACGCTGGACAGGACGACCACGGCGCCCGAGGCGTACGCGTCGGCCAGGGTCGGTGCCTCCGGGCCGCCGATCTCCTCGAAGGACACCGGATTGTCCCCGACGGCGTGCACGCCGTCCGCCTCGTCCGGGAAGAGCTGCGCGGCGAGCGCCCTGCAGTGACCGAGATAGGCCCGGCCCTCCGGGTCCGCCGGCCCGCCCACGATCCGCAGCCGGGCCTTGGGCCGCTCCCTGCGGACCTCCGCGAAGGCATGCAGCAGCGACACCAGGTCCTTGGCGGGCTCCACCCGGCCGACCCACACCAGCGTGTCCGCGTCGCCGCGCTCCTGGGACTCCCCGACCTCGGCGAAGCGGGACGCCGCCATGCCCGGGTAGACCGTGCGGATCTTGGCGCGGTCCGCGCCGCACCGCTCCTGCCAGCGGCGTACGTGCGTGTTGCCCGGGGTGACGAGCGCGGCTCGCGCGTAGATCTCGGTAGCGAGCCGACGGTGGAAGACGGCGAGCAGCGCCCGTACGGCGGGGGCCTCCGTCCCGGCGCCGGCGGCCAGGTAGTGCGAGCGCAGTTGCACGCCGTACTCGGTCACCAGGAGGGGCACGCCGGAGAAGTGGCGGGCGAGCAGTCCGGGCAGGGCGGCGGGACCCCCGGCCGTCGCATGGCACAGGTCGACGGAGCCGAGGCCCTCGTCCTCGTACCAGTCCAGGGAGAGGGGGCGCAGGGCGCGTTCGAGGTGCGCCGCGACGGTGAGGAGGTCGGGGACGCGGGCCTCGCGCGCCGTGCGCGGCGCGCCGTGCGCGCGGCAGGCGCGTTCCAGGGCGCGTACGGCGGTCTCGGAGCGGAGTGCGCCGACGAGTCCGCCCTCCTCGCGGGCCAGTTCCGCCAGCCCGTACAGGGCGCTGGCGAAACGGTCCGCCTGATCGTCGGAGCCGATACAGACGGCCCTGGCGAGATCCTCGTAGCACTCGGCGAAGCGCCGGCGCGTGCGCCGCGCATAGCCGACCCCATCGTCCTCGGCCGTCCACACCGGTGCCGTGCGTACACGGCTGACCTGCGGTGGGAGCGGGATCCAACCCTCGTCCTCCTGCTCCCTGCTGCGGCTGAGCGCGTAGATGTCGAACTGGTGCTGCTCAAGCCCGCGCACGAGCCGGTCGCACCAGAGTCTGGCGTCACCGCTCACATACGGGTAGCCACCCTCCGTAAGCAGTCCGATGCGCACGTGTGCACCCCCGATCTCCCTTTTGGGGAGCCGCCGTTGTCCCGGCGGCTCGCAGCGGGACGAACGTAAGCGGACAGGGCGGTGGTGCGACGGACGGTTGTCCGTCG
>NZ_JBSGBN010000146.1:0-25363 GCF_053601275.1 Streptomyces sp. NPDC004752
AACGGGGGGGCTGCCCGCCCCTTTGGGTCTCCCACCCCCGCGGTCCCCCCCCCCCGGGGCCCGAGTTTTTGGTGGCCCCTACGCCCCGCTGGGGCACGGCGGCTCCCCTCCCGGACCCGTAGAGCACCGACTCCAGGCCGGACACCAGGCGACGGACGTCGACCTGGGGGCGCACCACGAGCCGCAGGAAGCGGCTGGACGAACCGATCTTGTTGCCGCACTCGCGGACCAGGATCCGGTGCTCGGTGAGCATCCGGTCCCGGACCATGGTGCCCTCGGCGCCGACCGGCAGGCGTACGAAGAGGAAGTTGCCCTGGGAGGGATAGACGGTGAGACCCGGCAGGGCGGAGAGTCGGCTCGCCATTTCCAGTCGGTCCCGGCGCACCTGGAGCAGGCTCTGCGCGTACTCGGCGCCGTGCTCCTTCAGCATGAACACCACATGCTCAGCGAAGGAGTTGAGGTTCCACTTCGGCAGCATCGAGCGGATCCGGCCCGCGAGCGCCGGGTTCGCCACCAGGTAGCCGAAACGTATGCCGTGCAGGCCGAAGTTCTTGCCGAGGCTGCGCAGCACCACCACGTTGGGGCGCAGCATCGCCTCCTGGACGACGCTCGGTTCGGCCTCGGCGTCGGCGAATTCGAGGAACGACTCGTCGATCACCACCAGGTCCAGGTCGGCCATGGCGTCCATGAACTGCACGATCGCGTGCCGGTGCAGAAAGCCGCCGTCGGGGTTGTTGGGATTGCAGATGACCGCGGCCCGGGTGCCGCGCGCCCGGATGAACTCCGCGTACTGCGCGAGGTCCAGGGCGAAACCGCCGGATTCCTGGAGCGGGAACATGTCGACCCGCTTGCCGGTCTCCATCGGCTGGTCGGTCCAGCGGCCGAACGTGGGGACCGGGATGGCCAGGGACTCGCGGACCAGCAGATGGTCGATCCAGGTGATGAGTTCCGTGGAGCCGTTGCCCATCGCCACGCACTGCGGCGGCAGTTGGAGGAGGCTGCACAGCTCGGCGGTGATGGTGTCGGCGCTGCTCGGGTAGTACGTGATGATGTCCCGCAACCGGCCCGCCAGTTCCTCGAACATCGCCGGGGTGGGGAAGTAGGGGTTGCAGGGAATACAGAAGTCCACCGGCCCGGCCCCGTCGCCGCCCTCCCGCGTCAGCGCCGCCATCGACGGGCTGTGTGCCGCTGTGCTGCGGAACAACGAGGTGACGTTGTCGGCCATGGAACCTCCGTATGAGACGAGCCCGCGGGGACGACCGGGCTCGTCGTCTGTGGGTGGCCCGCGCGGGGGAGCACGGGCCACCCTTGGATACGGAGACGGCGGTGCCGCCGTTCACCTCATGTGAAAGAAATGTGTTCGCGTGACTGCCTTCGGCTCACTCACTCCCGCTCTCGCTCTCTCGCTCATGAACCGGACTTGCGCTTGTTCCATACGTCGAAGCCGACCGCCGCGAGCAGGGCGAGGCCCTTGATGACCTGCTGCCAGTCGGTGCCGACGCTCAGCAGGTTCATGCCGTTGTTCAGCACGCCGAGGACGAGACCGCCGATGATCGCGCCGAGTACGGTGCCGACACCGCCGCTCATGGACGCGCCGCCGATGAACGACGAGGCGATGGCCTCCAGTTCGAAGTTCAGGCCGGCCTTCGGCGAGGCCGCGTTCAGCCGGGCGGCGACCACCAGACCCGCCAGGGCCGCGAGCACGCCCATGTTCAGGAAGACGTAGAAGGTGACCTTCTTGTCCTTGACGCCGGACAGCTTCGCCGCCGGCAGGTTGCCGCCGATCGCGTAGATGTGGCGGCCGAAGACGGCGTTGCGCATCACATAGCCGTAGCCCACGACCAGCACGCCGAGGACGATCAGGATGATCGGGGCGCCCTGGTAGCTGGCGAGCAGCAGGGTGACCGCGAGGATCGCCGCGGCGATCGCGACCAGCTTCAGCAGGAACGCGTTGCGCGGCAGCACGTCCAGCGAGAACTCCTGCTGGCGCCCCCGGTCCCGCACCTCCTGGTAGATCACGAAGGCCAGCAGCGCGAGGCCCAACAGCAGGGTGAGATTGTGGTAGTTGGTGTGCGGGCCGGCCTCCGGCAGGAAGCCGTTGCCGAGCTTCTGCAGGCCGTCCGGGAACGGGCCGAGGGTCTGGCCCTTCAGGAAGATCTCCGTCAGACCGCGGAAGAGCAGCATGCCCGCCAGCGTCACGATGAACGACGGTATGCCGAGATACGCGATCAGTAAGCCCTGGACCGAACCGGCCACCGCGCCCACCAGCAGGCACAGCACCAGGGCGACGGGCCAGGCCACACCGTGCTGCACCATGAGCACGGCCGCGAACGCGCCCACGAACGCGGTGAGCGAGCCGACCGACAGATCGATATGGCCCGCGATGATCACCAGCATCATGCCGATGGCGAGGATCAGGATGTAGCTGTTCTGCAGCACCAGGTTGGAGACGTTGCGCGGCAGCAGCAGGTCGCCGCCGGTCCACACCTGGAACAGGACCACGATCAGGCCGAGCGCGATCAGCATGCCGTACTGGCGATTTTGGGGGCGCCGACCGTTCACCATCTGCGGGAGCCGCCCCCCCCGGGCGGCCGCGCCCCCGGCCCCCCCCCCGCCCTGGCGGGGGGGGGGCGCGGCCGGGAGCTTGTCGGTCACATCCGTGCTCATCGGGTCACCTCTTTGTCCTGGGTGTCCTTCGTCATCCGGCGCATCAGCACTTCCTGCGTGGCCTCGGCCCGCGGCACCTCACCGGTGAGCCGCCCGGCGGCCATGGTGTAGATCCGGTCGCACATGCCGAGCAGTTCGGGCAGCTCGGAGGAGATGAAGACGACCGCCTTGCCCTCGGCGGCGAGCCGGTCGATGACCGTGTAGATCTCGTACTTGGCGCCCACGTCGATGCCGCGCGTGGGCTCGTCCAGGATCAGCACGTCCGGACCAGCGAAGATCCATTTGCTGAGGACGACCTTCTGCTGGTTGCCGCCGGACAGCTTGCCGACCGGTTCGAAGACGGTCGGCGCCTTGATGTTCATGGACGTGCGGAAGCCCTCGGCGACCTGCCGCTCCTCGTGCTCGTCGACCACGCCCCGCCTGGCGACCTTGTGCAGCGCGGTCAGCGAGATGTTCCGGTTGATGGTGTCGAGGAGGTTGAGGCCGTAGTGCTTGCGGTCCTCGGTGACGTAGGCGATGCCGTGCCGGACCGCCTCGGCGACCGTCCTGGTGCGGATCTCCGCGCCGTCCTTGAGGACCGTGCCGCCCGCGTGCCGGCCGTAGGTACGCCCGAAGACGCTCATCGCCAGCTCGGTGCGGCCCGCGCCCATCAGGCCGGCGATGCCGACGATCTCCCCGCGCCGCACCTGGATCGACACATCGTCGACCACCTTGCGCTGCCGGTCGATCGGGTGGCGCACGGTCCAGTCGCGGATCTCCAGCGCCGGTGCCGCGTCCGGCTCGCCCGGGTACGGGGTGCGGTCGGGGAAGCGGTGGTCGAGGCCGCGGCCGACCATGCCGGAGATGATCCGGTCCTCGGTGGTCCCGGGCACCTTCACATCGAGGGTCTCGATGGACCGGCCGTCGCGCAGGATCGTCACCGAGTCGGCGACCCGGCGGATCTCGCCCAGCTTGTGGGAGATGATGACCGAGGTGATGCCCTGGTTCTTCAACTCCAGTATGAGATCGAGGAGTTTGCCGCTGTCCTCGTCGTTCAACGCCGCCGTCGGCTCGTCCAGGATAAGCAGCTTCACCTGCTTCGAGAGCGCCTTGGCGATCTCCACGAGCTGCTGCTTGCCCACGCCGATGTCGGCGATCCGGGTCTCGGGGTGGTCGGTCAGACCGACCCGGCGCAGCACCTCGGTGGCGTGCCGCAGGGTGTCCCGCCAGTCGATGAACCCGCGCGAGGCGTGTTCATTGCCGAGGAAGATGTTCTCGGCGAGGGACAGGAACGGCACCAGTGCCAGCTCCTGATGGATGATCACGATGCCGCGCCGCTCGCTGGCCCGGATGTCCCTGAAGGCGCACATCTCGCCCTCGAAGAGGATCTCGCCCTCGTAACTGCCGTGCGGATGCACGCCGGAGAGCACCTTCATCAGGGTCGACTTCCCGGCGCCGTTCTCCCCGCAGATGGCGTGGACCTCGCCCAGGCGGACGGTGAGGGTGACGTCCGACAGCGCCGTGACGCCGGGAAAGGTCTTGACGATCGAGCGCATTTCCAGGACGGGTCCCGCCATGGTTGTGCCCTTTCAGTCCGTTTCAGTCCGTTTCATTCCGTGGGTGAACCGGTGGGGGGACTAATTGAGTTCACCCGCCGTGTAGTAGCCGGTGTCGACGAGTTCCTTGGTGTAGTTGGTCTTGTCGACGCTCACCGGCTGGAGCAGATAGGCGGGCACGACCTTGGTGCCGTTGTCGTAGGTCTTGGTGTCGTTGACCTCGGGCTTCTTGCCGTTCAGCAGGTCGTCGACCATGGTCGTGGCGACCTTGGCGAGCTGCCGGATGTCCTTGTAGACGGTCTGCGTCTGCTCGCCCGCGATGATCGACTTCACCGACGCCAGCTCGGCGTCCTGGCCGGTGACGACCGGCAGCGGCTTGCCGGAGGAGCCGTAACCGTCGGACCTCAGCGCGGAGATGACACCGATGGAGATGCCGTCGTAGGGCGAGAGCACCGCGTCGACCCGGCCACTCCGGTAGGAGGAGGTGAGCAGGTCCTCCATGCGCTTCTGCGCGGTGGTGCCGTCCCAGCGCAGCGTGGTCACCTGGGTGAGCTTGGTCTGGCCGGACCTGACGACCAGCTTCTTGTCGTCGATGTACGGCTGGAGCACGCTCATCGCGCCGTTGAAGAAGTACTTGGTGTTGTTGTCGTCGTTGGAACCGGCGAACAGCTCGATATTGAACGGGCCCTTGCCGTCCTTCAGGCCCAGCTTGTCCACGATGAAGCCGGCCTGGAGCTCGCCGACCTTGGTGTTGTCGAAGGACGCGTAGTAGTCGACGTTCCGTGTGCCGAGGATCAGCCGGTCGTAGGAGACGACCGGGATCTTGGCGTCCGCGGCCTGCTGGAGCACGTTGTTCAGCGACTTGTTGTCGATGGCCGCGATGATCAGGCCCTTGACGCCCTGCGTGATCAGGTTCTCGATCTGCGAGACCTGCTGGTCGGGGTCGTCCTCGCCGTAGACCAGCTTGGTCCGGTAGCCCTTGGCCTTGAGGTTCTTGACAACGTTGGCACCGTCGGCGATCCAGCGTTCGGAGGACTTGGTGGGCATGGCGATGCCGATGGTGCCGCCCTTGGCGCTGTCCTTGTCCTCCTTCTTGCTGCCACCCTCGCTGTTCTGCCCGCAGGCGGACAGGGCGAGGGCGAGGGACGCGGCGCCGGCTATGAGGATGAGGGCGCTTTTATGAGTGCGCATGGTGATCGGCCCCTGTTCTTCTCGTCGTTGAGATGTTTGAGCGAGGTCGGTGAAGCGCCCCGTAAGGGGCGCGGGGAACGGCGCGACCAGCCACAGACGGCCCACAGCCCCGATCGGTCATCCGGTGGCACCATCGGTCGGGAACCGCTGAAGAAGCCCCGGCAGTCGGGAGCCGAGCGGCGCCATCGCGCCGTCCGCGCCGTGCCGGGCGAGCAGGTCGAGGGCGAGCCGGCCGCGCCGCACCCGCTCCCGGGCGGTGTCCAGGGCCACGTCCCGCAGATGAGCGCCCCACGGGTAGATGCCGGGGGCCCTGGACAGGCCGAACTTCAGATAGAGCGGTGCGCCGCGCCGGATCAGCTCGGCGACCTCGTACATCCGCACATAGCCGCCGAGGTCGTCGGGCGCCTCGACGTACATGTCCATGGGCGCGGCGGACACCCGGCGGATCTCGGTGAGATGATCGAGCGTCAGATCACTGGGCACGTTGACCGAGTCGGCGCCCAGCCGCTCGAAGACCGCGTACGACGCCGGGTTCACCGGCCCGACGAGCGCGGACACCTTGAGCGTGGTGTCGGCGGGGATGATCCCGGCGGTGCGCGCCCGGTGCAGCGTCCACAGCACGCCCTCGTCGGCGACCAGCAGGCAGGTGACGCCCAGCCCGGTGGCCCGGACGGCGTCCTCGACACAGCCGGCGACCGCGTCGTGGCCACGGGCGCGCAGTCCCGCGCCGCCCGAGCCGGAGCGCACCGAGCCGCCGATGTCCCAGGTGCCGCGTGGGCCGGTGAACAGGCAGAGTTCGATGGCGCGTTCGGCGGTGGCCTCGACCATCTCGGTGATCTCGGCGTCGGTCAGCATCCACACGCCGCTGCCCTGGCTGATGCGGTGGATCGGTACGTCGAGCCGCGAAGCCTCCTTGAGGACGACCGCCAGCGCCTCGGGACCCTCGCACGAGGGGATCTCGGTGCGCCAGCGACCGCCGCCGGGGAAGCTGTGGGGGGACGCGTCGGCGGGGTCGAGGGCGGGCGCGGCCAGGCCGAGGGCGGCGAGGGCCTGCTCACCGGGCCTGCGGGCTGCCGTTGCGGAAACGTCGATCACAAGCCGTCCTTAGCGTTCGATATATCGGACAAGGTTCGCGACTCAGGGCGTGCAGAGGGCCGGGGCAAGAGGCCGGGGGAAAGAGACCGGGAGTAAGGGGCTGAGGGCAAGGGGATGGGGGCAAGGGGCCGGGGGGTACGCCGGGACCGGCGCCCGATTGGTCACGCCGGGACCGGCATACGGCTAAGGACGGAGCAGCACCTTGCCCACCTTCGGATCGCCGGCCCCCACCAGCTCGATGGCCTGCGGGAAACCGGTCAACGGCAACTCGTGCGTGACCAGCGGCAGCGGGTCGAGCAGCCCGGCCCCGAACATCCGCACCGTGTGCGCCCAGGCGTCCGGCGGCGCCCCGAAGACGGTGTGCACCTCCAACTGCCGCACCACCAGGTCGGTCGGGTCGAGGCCGTCGGCACCCGGCGCCGGGATGCCGGTCAGGACCAGGCGTCCGCCGCGCCTGAGCAGCGCGGCGGCGGTGCGCGCGGCGGACGCGGACCCGGCGGTCTCCACGACGACGTCGAAGTCGTCGGGGAGCCGCTCGTCCTTCGTACGGAAGCCGGTGGCGCCGAACTGCCGGGCCAGCGGCTCCCGGTCCCGCCCCGTGCCGACCACCAGCAGCTCCGCCGGCGAGACCGCCCGCAGGAACTGCACGGCGAACATCCCGAGCGTTCCCGTGCCGACCACCGCGACCCGCTCGCCCGGCCGGGCGCCGACCCTGAGCGTGGCAGCGGCCACACAGGCGGCCGGCTCCAGGAGCGCCGCCGCGGTCAGGTCGGCGGTGTCCGGCAGGACGTGCAGCAGCCGGGCCGGCAGGGTGAGGGTGGCCGCCATGGCGCCCGGCTGGGTGAAGCCGGTCTCCTCGTAGCCCGCGGTGCACAGGGTGGTCTCGCCCGCGTGGCAGCGGTCGCACACCTGGCAGTTGCGGAAGCCCTCGCCTACGACCTTGCGGCCGGCCAGCGCCGTCGGCACCCCGGCGCCCACCGCCCGCACGGTTCCGGACCATTCGTGGCCGGGGGTCAGCGGGTAACGGACGTACCCCGCGGGCCGGTTGCCCTGGTACACCTCCCGGTCGCTGCCGCAGATGCCCACCGCGTGCACGGCGACCAGCGCCTCGCCGGGCCCGGGCGGGCGGGGCGTGTGCTCCTCGACCCGGTGCCCGCCCGGCGCCTCGACGACGACCTGCGCACTCACTTCGTGTCCTTCGGCCTGCGCTGCTCCCAGCCCTCGGCCCACAGGTCGAACCGGGCCTGCTGCTGCGGGAACTCGGCCGCCGCGTCGACGTCCAGCTCCACGCCGAGGCCGGGCGCTTCGGACAGCTGGAAGTAGCCGTCGACGACCTCGGGCGCACCCTTGACCACCTTCTTGATCTCCGCGTCGGCGAAGTCATTGAAGTGCTCAAGGATCTTGAAGTTGGGGGTGGCGAAGCCGACTTGGAGACTCGCCGCGGTCAGCACCGAGCCGCCGACGTTGTGCGGGGCGACGAGGACGTAGTGGGTCTCGGCGGTCGCGGCCAGCTTGCGGGTCTCCCAGATGCCGCCGAGGTGGCCGACGTCCGGCTGGATGATGTCGGCGGCCTGGCTCTCGAACAGCTCGTGGAACTCGATCCGGTCGTGGATCCGCTCGCCGGTGGCGACCGGCAGGTCCACCTTCTCGGCCACCTTCCGCAGCGCCTTCAGGTTCTCCGGAGGCACCGGCTCCTCCAGCCAGGCCGGCCTGAACGGGGCCAGCTCCCCGGCCAGTCGGACCGCGGTGGCGGGGGAGAAGCGGCCGTGCATCTCCAGCATCAGCTCGGTCTCCGGGCCGATGGCATCGCGTACGGCCTCGATGAGGGAGACGGCGTAGCGGGTCTGCGCCTGGTCGAGTTCGAAGTGACCGGTGCCGAACGGGTCGATCTTCAGGGCCCGGTAGCCGCGCGCCATGACCTCCTGCGCGGCCTTGTGGTAGGCATCCGGCGTGCGCTCGGTGGTGTACCAGCCGTTGGCGTACGCCTTGACCCGGTCGGTCACCTTGCCGCCGAGCAGTTGCCACACCGGGACTCCCAGCGCCTTGCCCTTGATGTCCCAGCAGGCCATCTCGACCACCGCGATCCCGGACATGACGATCTCACCGGCCCGGCCGTAGTCGCCGTACTTCATGCGGCGCACAAGGTCCTCGACGGCGAACGGGTCCGAGCCGAGAATGTGGTTGGCCTCGGCCTCGCGCAGATAGCCGAGCAGCGCGTCGGTGCGACCGAGCATCCGGGTCTCGCCGACTCCGGTGAGCCCTTCGTCGGTGTGCACCTGGAGGTAGGTCAGATTGCGCCACGGCGTCCCGACCACATGCGTGCTGATTCCGGTGATGCGCAAGGCAGTTACCCCTCAGCTGTCCTGTTCGAGATTTCGTCACGCGTTCGAAATGCTGGCGTGACAGTAAGGACGGGGCGGCGGGGGTGTCAATGGGGCGAACAGGTAACGGTTTCGGCAAGTCCTTCGACGGCTCTGTCGGCCTCCCACAGAACATTCACAGTCGCTCCCGGGAACGTGACCTGTGCGGAACCTAGTCTTCCGGCGTCATGGACTACTGCCACCCGTGCCGACGGCACCTCAACGGCGCCCTCGCCTGCCCGGGGTGCGGCACATCTCTCGGTGCGTGGGCTGGCGGTGCGTGGGCCGGCGGTGCGCGCGACGGCCACCACGACACGGATGGCACCGCCCCCGGGGCCGTCGTCATCGATGCCACTCATGCGGCCGATGACATCGACGGCGGCCGTGACGGCTACGAGGGCCCTGACGGCTACGAGGGCTACGACGGCTGTGGGGACCACGAGCGCAACGAAGGTCATGAGCGTCACGACGATCATGAGGGCCGCGAAGTCCGCGAGGGCCATGACGGCCATGAGGGCGAGGGCGGCGAGCCGGGCGGACGGGCGGTACGGCGCCGGGAGCAGGCGCGCGGCCGTGGTCGCGGCCGGGCGCGGGGAGCGATGGTCGAGGGACCGGCCGCGGGAGACACCGGCCGTCGCGACCGCAAGGCGGCGGCGCACCGCAGGCGCCGCCGCCGACGGATCCTGCTGATCACCGTCGGCTTCGTGCTGGCGGCCGGCGGCCTGAGCCTCGCCGAACTCGGCACGGACGCCCCGTTCTCCGTCCCGCGGCCCAGGGCGGCCGAGGAAAAGTCGGCGGATGGCGGCACCGCGAGCGCGGACCCGGACGGGTCGGCCCGGCCCGCGAGCGGCGGTACGGCCACCGTGGGCGCGGACGCCGCGGCCGCACCGGACGCCTCCGCGTCCCCGTCGGCGTCCAAGTCCGCGCAGGACAAGGCGTCCAACTCCCCGGACGGCAGCACCCGGGGCGCCCCGGACGAAGCGTCGGACAGCGGCGCGGACGGGACGTCGCAGGCGCCCGCCGCGACGCCGACGCGCGACCCGGGGAGCACCCCGCCCGGAGCCCCCGCCCCCTCCGCCCCGGCCCCCGCACCGTCCCCGCCCCACACATGCAACCGCGTCCTCTGGTGGTGCACCTGATCCGACCCGGCCGCGTCATCAGCCCCGAACCGGCTTACGGGCTACCGGTGTTGGGGGAGAGAGGGATGCTGCCTCCGGCCCTTGAACCGTTGCCGACCCGCACCTGCGACCGCTTCCTGCGATGGTGCACCCGACCCGACCCGACCCGGTCCGCCGTACCGCCCCCGGCCCTGATGTCGGCCGGCCCCGCATCACCGCCCCGGCGGCGGCAGCTCGGGTCCCGGGCCGGTGGGCGGACTGCCCGTGTTGGGCGGGTGGCCGGTGCTGCTCCCGCCCGTACACCCGGTCCCGGCATGCCCCGTGCGGGCGGTCCCGGATCGGCCATCCGGGGCATCGGTGACACCGACACCTCCTTGTCGCTGTTGAGTCGGACAGGTACATCTCGCCGTACCGATCTCAGGAACCACCGAGGAGGTACGCGTGCGCCCCACCGCAAGAGCCGTTCCCCCGAGCCCCGTTCTGATCGCCGCCGTCCCTCTGGCCGCCCCGACCACCCTGGCCGCCCCCGCCCCCGCCGGCGCCGGTCGCTCCGGTTCACCGGCCTCCGGCCGGGCGTGCGGGGCGATCAGTCCTACGCGGCCGGAAACCCGCTGGTCTCCAGACACCGGCGGGCGCTGCGCGACGGCACCGGCGGGCCGGACGCACCGGCGGAACGGATGCGGCGGCGGGCCGGGCACGGCCCCGGGACGGATGCGGCGGTGGAACGGACGCACCGGCGGGACGGGCATCGGTGGTGAGCGGCCCGCACGCCGTGCCGTTCGGCACCGAACCCCTCTTCCGGAACCATCCGAAGGGGGAATTCGCCCAGCTGGCAAGGGCATTGTTCGCCGTGGGAGCGGTGAGCGGCACTTCAGTCGAGGAGAGCGGATGACGCAGCAGATCACCGTCCACGGCACGGTCGCCGACGGTTTCGAGGCGGTGCGCGAGGAGTTCACCGCATTCGCCGCCGGGGAACCCCCGGACTACGAAGGGCAGTTGTGCGCGTATGTGCACGGACGGCGGGTCGTCGACCTGTGGGCGGGCGAGGGGACCGACGGGGACTCCCTGTACGGCGTGTACTCGGCCACCAAGGGCGCGGCACACCTCGTGGTGGCGCTGCTCGTCCAGGACGGCACCCTGGAGCTGGACCGCAAAGTCACCTACTACTGGCCCGAGTTCGCCGCCGAGGGCAAGGGCGCCCTGACCCTGCGCGACCTGCTCGCGCACCGGGCGGGGCTGGTCGGCACCGATTCCGGGTTCACCCTGGCGGAGCTGGCCGACGACCGGGCGATCGCCGAACGGCTCGCCGACCAGCGGCCGTTCTGGCGGCCCGGCGTGGCCTTCGGCTATCACGCCCTGGTCATCGGCGCGCTGACCGGCGAGGTGGCGCGGCGGGCCACCGGCCGGACCCTCCAGGACCTGTACGAGGAACGGGTCCGCGCCCCGTACGGCCTGGACTTCCACCTCGGGCTGCCCGCCGCCCGGGAGTCGCGCTACCGCCCGGCGCAGCCGATGCTGCCGACCCCCGAGCAACGGGAGCTGCTGGACGCGCTGTTGAGCCCGCCGCACACGCTGCAGGCCATCGCGTTCAACCGGCACGGCGCGGAGCCGACCGACCTGGCGACCCTGCCGAACCACCGGGTGATCCGCGCCAAGGGCCCCGCCTCGGTCGGCGGCGTCGCCTCCGCGCGTGGGCTCGCGGGGCTGTACGCGGCGATGATCAGCGAGCTGGCCGAGCAGGCGCAGCTGCTGAAGCCGGACACGGTGGCGGAGTTCGGGCAGTTCCACTCCGTGGGCTATGACCTGGTGGCCCGCGGCCACAAGGCGTACGGGCTGGGCTTCCAGGCGACCGCCGACACCTGGCACCCGTTCCTGGGCGTCGGGGCGGTCGGGCACAGCGGTGCGGGCGGCTGCCAGGCGTTCGCGGACCCGCGCAGCGGTCTCGCCTACGGCTACACCCGCCGCCGGTGCGCCTTCCCGGGCGGGGCGGCACCGGAGAACGACCGGCTGGCCAGGGCCGTACACACGGCGGCCCTGGCGCGCTGACCGGCGCGCCCGGACGGCCAGAGGCCGCACCCCACACCCAGAGGCCGCACCGCACGCCCGGAGGCCGCCCCCACGTCCATGGGTGCGGCCTCCGTGATGTGCGACGACCGGCGTCCTGCGGGTGTCCTGCGGGTGTCCTGCGGGCGTCACGGTGTCAGAGCTTGACGAGCATCTTCCCGGTGTTGTCGCCACGCAGCACGCCGAGGAAGGCGTCCAGACTGTTCTCGATGCCCTGCACGACGGTCTCGCGGTACTTCAGCCGCCCGCCGGCGACCCACGGCCCGACCTCCTGGACGAACTGCGGCTGGAGGTCGTAGTGGTCGCCGACCAGGAAGCCCTCGATCCGGCCGCGGGTCGCGATGAGGCGGGCCAGGTTCCGCGGGCCGGGGGCCGGTTCGGTGTTGTTGTAGACGGAGATCATCCCGCAGATCGCGATCCGGCCGCGCAGGTTGAGCGCGCCGACGGCGGCCTCCAGGTGCTCGCCGCCGACGTTGTCGAAGTACACGTCGATGCCGTCGGGGGCGGCGGTCCCTAGCTGCTCGGCCACCGGGCCGTTGCGGTAGTTGAAGGCGGCGTCGAAGCCGTACTCCTCGACCAGCAGCCGCACCTTCTCGTCGGAGCCCGCCGAGCCGATGACCCGCGAGGCCCCCTTGAGCCGGGCGAGCTGCCCCACCTGACTGCCCACGGCGCCGGCCGCGCCGGAGACGAACACGGCGTCGCCCTCCTTGAACGCGGCGGTGCGCAGCAGCCCGGCGTAGGCGGTGAGTCCGGTCATGCCAAGAACGCCGAGGTAGGCGGAGAGCGGCGCGGCCCCGGGGTCGACCCGCACGGTCCGCGCCGCGTCCACGGCGGCGTACTCGCGCCAGCCGAAGTGGTGCAGCACATGGTCGCCGACGGCGATCCCGTCGGCCTGCGAGGCGACGACCTCGCCGACCGCGCCGCCCAACATGACCGCGCCCAGCCGGTACGGCTCGGCATACGACTTGGCGGCGCTCATCCTGCCGCGCATGTACGGGTCGACGGAGAGGTACACGTTCCGCACCAGCACCTGACCCTTGCCCGGCGTCGGGATCTCCGTCTCGACCAGGTCGAAGTCCTCGGGCTTCGGCCAGCCGACCGGGCGGCTGAGCAGGTGCCATTCGCGGTTGACCATGACAGGGCCTTTCCATTTACTTCAGAAGCTGAAACAATCGTGCGCCTGAATATTTCATGATGTCAAGTAACCGGGTTACCTTGAAGGACATGCCCACCCCGTCGCAGGCCCCTCCAGCGAATCCATCCAATCCATCGAATCCATCGAAGGCCCCTCGCCCCGACGCCTTGACCCTGGAGGTCGTCGAGCTCATCGGGGATGTCGTGGCCCGCTTCTACGCCGACTACGAGGCGGCGGCGGGCGAGCACGCCCTGACCGGGCCGCAGGCGCGGCTGCTGAGCCTGCTGTCACTGGAGCCGCTGCCGATGCGGAGGCTGGCGCAGCGGCTGAAGTGCGAGCCGTCGAACATCACCGGGATCGTGGACCGGCTGGAGGCCCGCGGACTGGCCGAGCGCCGCCCCGACCCGGCCGATCGCCGGGTGAAACTCGCGGCGGCCACGGACGAGGGCCGCCGGGTCGCCCGCGACCTCCGCGACGGCCTCCGCTTCGCCCGCGAACCCCTGGCGGCCCTCACCACCGAGGAACGCCAAGCGCTCCGCGACCTGTTGCGCCGGATGGCACAGGCGGACACCGCCTGACGCCCCCCACCGACGGGGTCGGCGCGGTCCGCGGGACGGAGACCGCTTCCCGCTGTGCCCGCGCGTGCCGGGGGAGGGGGTCGGTAGGGTTCGGGTATGCGTGATCTCGGGGTGGGTTTCGGTTATCTCCTCAAGGGCCAGCGGTGGGTGGGCCGACACGGCAGGCAGTTCGGGTTCGGGCTGCTGCCCGGCCTGATCACCCTCGTCCTCTACGCGGCGGCCCTGGTCACGCTCGCGGTCTGGGGCGGGGACTTCGTCGCCTGGGCCACTCCCTTCGCCGACGACTGGTCGAGCCCGTGGCAGGGCCTGTTCCGCGGCCTCCTCACCGCCGTGCTCTTCGCCCTCGGCCTGCTGCTGTCCGTGCTGACCTTCACCGCGGTCACCCTCCTGGTCGGCCAGCCCTTCTACGAGAGCATCTCCGAGGCGGTGGACCGGGACGTGTCGCCCGACGGCACCGCCCCCCAGTCCGGCCTGCCCCTCTGGCGCGACCTGTGGGTCTCGGCCCGCGACAGCCTGCGCATCCTGGTCCGGGCCGCCGTCTGGGGCATTCTGCTGTTCGCCCTCGGCTTCGTCCCCGTCGTCGGCCAGACGGTCGTCCCGGTGATCGGCTTCTTCGTCACCGGGTTCTTCCTCACCGAGGAACTCGCCGCGGTCGCCCTCCAGCGCCGCGGCGTCGAACTCCGCGAGCGCCTCGCCCTGCTCCGCTCCCGCAAGCTGCTGGTCTGGGGCTTCGGCACCCCCCTCGGCCTGGCCTTCCTGGTGCCGTTCGTCGCGGTGTTCCTGATGCCGGGCGCGGTCGCCGGCGCGACGCTCCTCGCCCGGGACCTGCGCGGCGAGGAGATCACAGAAGGCGCCGCGGACGCCGAAGACGCCGGTGACGCCGAAGACGCCGAGGACTCGGACGGCGCCGCGCACGCCCCGCGCACCCCGCACGACGCGGCCGGGTCCGGGCGGACCCAGGTCACCCCTTGAGCACCGCCCCCGCCGCCACCGTCAGGACCACCCGCACCTGACCGATCCCACACCTGACCGATCCGTTCCCGTCGCCGAACTCCGGCACCGGCGTCGCACGGTAGGCGATCTCGTCGGACGGGTGGTCGCCGCCGCCCCGGCCCAGGCCGTCGAGCCGAGTGTCGGACCGTCCGGCCGTACGACGGGATCCGTGCCGCCCGCCGGGGTCTCGGTGACCGTCGTGGTGTCGTAGTCGCCGTCCACTGCGCCCGGCTCGTCGGCTCGGTGACCGGAAACCGGCCCCGCCAGGCGCTGTTGGAGCGCTCCACGTCGATCGGGGCGCCCCGCGTCGAAGCGCCCCACCCGGCCGCCCCACCCGACCGCCCTGCCCGGCCTGGCTCACCGTCGCGAACGGGTCCACCGCCGACGGATACGGCCGCAGGGCCCGCTCCACTTCACCGTCCGGTCCGCGAAGTCCTGCCGGCGCACCGGGAGCACGCCCGTCTCCCCACGCCGTCTCCACGCACGCGGGCCCCGCCGCCCTCTCGATCGCGACCCCCGTACCGAGGCTCGTCGGCCGACCCGGGGGCTAACCCCGGACCCCGAACCCGTACACCGTCTCCGACCGGTACGTCGCGCCCGGCCTCAGCTCGGTGCTCGGGAAGTCCGGGCGGTTCGGGGAGTCCGGGAAATGCTGGGTCTCCAGCGCCACCCCGTCACCCGGAGCGAAGGGATCGCCCAGGTGGTCGGCGGTGTACAGCTGGATGCCCGGCTCGGTCGTCGCCACGGTCAACAGCCGCCCGGACGCCGGGTCGTGCAGCTCGCCCACCTCGACCGGGGTGTCCGTGACGCCCTTGTCGAGGACCAGGTTGTGGTCGTAGCCGGCGCCGACCTTGCGCGCCGTGCGGAAGTCGAACCGGGTGCCCGTCACGTCCTTGAGCGCCCCGGTCGGGATCAGATCCGCGTCGACCGGGGTGAACCGGGAGGCGGCGAGCCGCAGTTCGTGTCCGCCCGCGTTGCCGCCGCCGGCCAGGTTGAAGTAGCTGTGGTTGGTCAGGTTGACCAGGGTCGGCGCGTCGGTCACCGCCTCGTACCCGATCCGCAGCGCGCCGGACGCGTCCAGCGCGTAGGTCACCGCGACCTCCAGACGGCCCGGGAAGCCCTGCTCGCCGTGCGGGCTCACACGCGTCAGACGCACGCCGTGCTCGACCGGCTCCGCGTCCCACACCCGCTTGTCGAAGCCGCGCTCCCCGCCGTGCAGGGAGTTGGGGCCGTTGTTCGGCTCCAGCGCGTAGACCATGCCGTCCAGCGGGAATCGGGCGCCCGCGATCCGGTTGGCGTAGCGGCCGACCACGGCGCCGACGAACGGCTCCGGATGGGCGACATAGCCGTCGAGGGCGGCGAACCCCAGCACGACGTTCGCCGTACGTCCGTCCCGGTCCGGGACCTCCACGGACTGCACGATCCCGCCGTACGTCAGGATCCGCACCCGCACCCCGGCGCGCTCCAGCGTCCAGCGGTGGACCCGGGCGCCGTCGGAAAGTGTGCCGAAGCGTTCGCTCATGTGGGAAACCCTAGGTCAAGGGTTCAGCGCCGTGACGGTCCGGTAGGCGATCGTCGCGAGCCGCTGCTGACCGTCCTTGCTCGGATGGAACCAGTCCCAGTGGCTGAGCTGCTCGGTGGTGAAGTCGTAGTCGAAGACGGCGCCCCCGTCGAAGCGGCACCGCCGGTCCTTGACGCACACCTCCTCCAGCACCGAGTTGTATGCCTCCACCCGGTCCTGCACCTTGTCCCGGCGCTTCGTGGCCGCCGTGTCCAGGGCGTCCGCGTCGCTCAGCATCGACGGGCAGATGCCCAGCTTCCACACCTGTCTGCCGAGCGGGTTGGTCCGGCCCTGCGACCACAGCCGTTTGAGGTTCGGCACGCTCGCCACGTACACCTGCGTCTTCGGCAGCGCAGCGCGCAGCGTCGCCATCGCCTCCTCGAACCCCTCACGGAAGCGGGTCACCGAGGTCATCGCCGAGGTCGTGGCCCGGCAGGCGTCGTTGGCCCCGATCATCACCGTCACCAACTCGGGCGCGCGCGTCACCGCCTGCGTCATCTGGTCGGCGAGGTCACGCACCCGGGCGCCGGTCACCGCGTAGTTCCAACTGCTCTCGGCCGCCCGGGTCCGCCCCAGCAGCCGGACTGCCAGGCTGTCCAGTTGGGAGCTGGTGCCGGTCGCCCAGGACACCTCGGGACAGTCCGACAGCACCGTGCACGCGTCGAAGCCGCGGGTGATGGAGTCACCGACGGCGGCGATCGAGGCGGGGTTGCGGTTCCACACCAGGGCCGCCCGCGCCTTGGTGCCGCCCGGCGCCGGGGACTTGTCGCCCGCGGCCTCGCACCCCACGGCGCCCAGCACCGCCGCCAGCACGACGGCGAGGGCGGCTCGTGAACGCCGGCGTCGGTTTCGCATGCCCTGGTCCATCCCCTTGTCGTGCCGTCGGCGTGCCGTCATGGCCCGTTGTGGTCGGTCGTGGTCCGTAGTGCCGTCGTGGTCCCCAACCCATAACAACGCGCGAGGGTTCCCGGCGGGCGGCATGCAACGTCTCACACCCGTACAAGCGTCCCCCTGGGTGAATGGCGGGGTTTCCTGGCGCCGGGACGGACGGTACGTCACACTCCGCCCGTCGCCGCACGGTAGCCTCGCCATCAACGCGGCCGTCGCGTCACAGCCGCCCAGCCAGTCCGCACCCTGTCCCGCTCAGCCCGGAGGTCCCGGTGACGACACGTGGAGTTCTGTACGTGCACTCCGCGCCGCGCGCGCTGTGCCCGCACGTCGAGTGGGCCGTCGCCGGGGTGCTCGGCACCCGCGTCAGCCTCGACTGGATCCGGCAGCCCGCCGCCCCCGGCACCTGGCGCTCGGAGTTCTCCTGGCAGGGCGAGGCCGGCACCGCCTCCAAGTTGGCGTCCGCGCTGCGCGGCTGGCACCTGTTGCGCTTCGAAGTCACCGCCGAACCCTGCCCCACGGCCGAGGGCGAGCGCTACAGCTGCACCCCCGACCTCGGCATCTTCCACGCCGTCACCGGCATCCACGGCGACATCCTGATCCCCGAGGACCGGCTGCGCGCCGCGCTGACGCGGTCTCAGCGCGGCGAGACGGACCTGGAGGCGGAGATCGCCAAGCTGCTCGGCAAGCCCTGGGACGACGAGCTGGAACCCTTCAGATACGCAGGCGAGGGCGCCCCGGTCCGCTGGCTCCACCAGGTGGTATAGCACCCCGCAGAGGACGCGCGGCTGTGTTCATATGCGGCTCCGCCGCGATGGGGGTCCCCCTGTTCGAGCGAATCCGAGAACTTGGGGGAGCGACCAGCCCCCACAATCCCGCACCCGGCAATGCTCCAGACCCATGAACGGCGCGTTTCCATAGGGGCGCGGGGCTGTGTCCATATGCGGCTCCGCCGCGATGGGGGTCCCCCCTGTTCGAGCGAAGCCGAGAACTTGGGGGAGCGATCAGCCCCCACGCACCCGCACCCGGCGGCACAACCGAACCCCCAACGGCGAATGGCCCGGCCTCCAGTTCAGGAGGCCGGGCCATTCGCCGTTACGGTCGGCGTCAGACCGTCAAACTGTCAGACCGTCCGGAACGCCAGCACCACGTTGTGCCCGCCGAACCCGAACGAGTTGTTCAGCACGGCGATCCGGCCCTCGGGAAGCTGTCGCGCCTCCCCGCGGACCACGTCCGCGGCGAGTTCCGGGTCGGGGTCGTCGAGGTTGATGGTGGGCGGCGCCGTCCGGTTGACCAGCGCGAGCACCGAGGCGACGGTCTCGATGCCGCCGGCGCCGCCGAGCAGATGACCGGTCATCGACTTGGTCGCGGAGATCGCCATGTGGTCGACGTCATCGCCGAACACCTTCCGCAGCGCCTTGATCTCGGCGATGTCGCCCTGCGGGGTCGAGGTGGCATGCGCGTTGACGTGCATGATCTCGGCCGGCTTCAGGTCGTTGTTGTCGAGCAGGTTCTGCAGCGCGTGCGCGATGCCGTTGCCGGACGGCTCGGGCTGCGTGATGTGGTGGCTGTCCGCGGAGATGCCCTGGCCGATCGCCTCGGCGTAGATCCGGGCGCCGCGGGCCTTCGCGTGCTCCTCGGACTCCAGGACGATCACGCCGGAACCCTCGCCGAGGACGAAGCCGTCCCGGCCGGCGTCGTAGGGACGCGAGGCGCCCTGCGGGTCGTCGTTGTTCTTGGACATCGCCATCATGTTGCCGAACGCGACGATGGGCAGCGGATGGAGGGCCGCCTCCGTGCCACCCGCGACGACGATGTCGGCGCGGCCGGTGCGGATCATCTCGATGGCGTAGCCGATGGCCTCCGCGCCCGAGGCGCAGGCCGAGACCGGGGTGTGCACCCCGGCGCGGGCACCCAGCTCGATCCCGACGTTGGCGGCGGGGGAGTTGGGCATCAGCATCGGCACGGTGTGCGGGGAGACACGGCGTACGCCCTTCTCCTTGAGCACGTCGTACTGGTCGAGGAGCGTGGTCACACCGCCGATGCCGGAGGCGATGACCGCACCCAGCCGGTCGGGGTTCACGGACGAGTCCGTACCGGCCCTGGCGGTGAAACCGGCGTCCTTCCAGGCTTCCTGAGCGGCGATCAGCGCGAACTGCGCGGACCGGTCCAGCTTGCGGGCCTGCGGGCGGGGGATGATCTCGCCCGGTTCGACGGCGATCTGTGCGGCGATACGGACCGGCAGGTCGGCGGCCCAGTCCTGCTTGAGCAGGGAGACGCCGGACGTGCCGGCGACCAGGGCCTTCCAGGTAGAGGCTGCGTCGCCACCCAGCGGTGTGGTTGCGCCGATACCGGTGACGACCACGGTGCGATTGGTCGGGCTCACGGGAATTCTTCTCCAACGGATGCGGGATTCAACGGCGCCACCGCCGGGTGGCGGGGCATTACGGCCTCGGGCCTGGGGGCTGACTCAGCCCTGGTGCTTGAGGATGTAGTCGGTCGCGTCGCCGACGGACTTGAGGTTCTTGACGTCCTCGTCCGGGATCTTGACGTCGAAGCGCTCTTCGGCGGCGACGACGACCTCGACCATGGACAGCGAGTCGACGTCCAGGTCGTCGGTGAAGGACTTGTCCAGCTGGACGTCCTCAACCGGGATGCCGGCGATCTCGTTCACGATGTCGGCGAGACCGGCGACGATCTCTTCCTGAGTGGCGGCCATGTCAGGCGCTCCTTCTTCGATATCCAGACGGGTTGGTGGCGCCCGCCGCGTCAGCGGCAGGTGTTGCTGAGCCGTACCGGATGCATGATCCGGCACGGAGTGCCTAGGGGAGGGTAACGACCGTGGCGGCGTAGACGAGACCCGCCCCGAATCCGATGACGAGCGCGGTGTCGCCGCTCTTCGCCTCGCCGGTCGCCAGGAGCCGCTCCATCGCGAGCGGGATCGAGGCGGCCGACGTGTTGCCGGTGGTGCGGATGTCACGGGCGACCGTGACATGCTCCGGCAGTTTGAGGGTCTTCACCATCGAGTCGATGATCCGCACATTGGCCTGGTGCGGGATGAAGACGTCCAGGTCGTCCGGGGTGATCCCGGCCGCGTCCAGCGCCTGCTGAGCGACCTTCGCCATCTCGAACACGGCCCAGCGGAACACCGCCTGGCCTTCCTGGGTGATCGCGGGGAACTTGACGTTGCCCTCGCTGTCGAGGGGGAGTTCGGAGACATCGCCGATCCGGAAGCGGTTCCAGGGCACGGTCTGCCTGATCGTATCGGCCTTGTCGCCCTCGGAGCCCCACACGGTCGGGCCGATCGCGGGTTCCTGCGAGGGGCCGACCACTACGGCACCCGCGCCGTCACCGAACAGGAAGGCCGTCGCCCGGTCCTCCAGGTCGGTCAGGTCGGAGAGCCGCTCGACGCCGATGACCAGCACGTACTCCGCCGAACCCTCGACGACCATGCCCTTGGCGAGGGTGAGGCCGTAACCGAAGCCGGCGCAGCCCGCCGAGATGTCGAAGGCGGCGGCCCGGTCCGTGCCCAGCTTGTCGGCGATCTCGGTGGCCACGGCCGGGGTCTGGCTGAAGTGCGAGACGGTCGACACGACGACGGCGCCGATCTGCTCGGCGGAGATCCCCGAGTCCGCGATCGCCTTGCCGGCGGCCTCGATCGACATCGCGGCGACCGTCTCGTCCGGGCCCGCCCAGTGCCGGCTCTCGATGCCGGAGCGCGAACGGATCCACTCGTCGGAGGACTCGATCCGCTCCAGGATCACCTCGTTGGGCACGACCCGGGTCGGGCGGTAGCCGCCGACACCGAGGATGCGCGCGTACGGGGCGCCCTTGCTGGGCTTGATCTTCGACATGGTCGGTACGGCTCCTTAGGCGGGCGCGTGCTCGGAGACCAGCTCCCGGGCCGCGTCGAGGTCGTCGGGGGTCTTCAGGGCCAGCGTCCGGACACCGGGCAGGGCGCGCTTGGCCAGGCCGGTCAGCGTGCCGCCGGGGCACACCTCCAGCAGCGCGGTGACGCCCAGCTCCTTGAACGTCTCCATGCACAGGTCCCAGCGGACCGGGTTGGCGACCTGGCCGACCAGCCGGTCCAGCACCTCGGTGCCGGCGGCGACGGCCCGGCCGTCCTTGTTGGAGATGTAGGCGACCTTCGGGTCGGCGGGCGCGAGGTCCACGGCGGCCTTCGCCAGCGCCTCGACCGCCGGCGCCATATGACGGGTGTGGAAGGCGCCGGCCACCTTGAGCGGGACGACCTTGCGAACGCCCTCGGGCTTGTCCTCGGCCAGCGCGGCCAGTTGCTCCAGTGTGCCCGCGGCGACGATCTGACCCGCGCCGTTGATGTTCGCCGCGGTCAGACCCAGCTTCTCCAGATGTGCCACGGACACCTCGGGGTCGCCGCCGAGCAGCGCGGACATGCCCGTCGCGGTGATCGCGGCGGCGTCCGCCATCGCCAGCCCGCGCCTGCGCACGAGGATCAGCGCGGCGGTGTCGTCCAGCACACCGGCGTACGCGGCCGCCGTGATCTCGCCGACGCTGTGTCCGGCGACGGCGCCGGGCGAGATGTCACCCAGTGCCGCGGCGGACAGAATCCCGGCGGCGACCAGCAGCGGCTGGGCCACCGCGGTGTCGCGGATGGCGTCCGCGTCGGCCTGGGTGCCGTAGTGGAGCAGGTCCAGTCCGATGGCGTCGGACCACGCGGCGACGCGGTCCGCGGCACCGGGGAGTTCGAGCCAGGGAGTCAGGAAGCCGGGCGTCTGGGAGCCCTGGCCGGGAGCGACGAGTACGAGCACTCTCACACTCTCTCTTGGGGACGGCCGGGGCCGCCCGTGGGGACAAGGACGAAGAACGCGAGGGGGTTTTGTAGGTCTCCGACAAAAGGCTAGAGCTGAAGATCTCCATCGGCCAGACGCCCCAGGATCAGCGCGATCCGCAGCGTGAACGCGGATCGTACATCGGACGGTGACCAACCGGTGACGTCTGTCACACGTCGGAGCCGGTAGCGCACGGTATTCGGGTGAACGAACAGCATGCGTGCGGCGCCCTCCAGGCTGCTCGCCTGCTCCAGATAGACACTCAAGGTTTCCAACAGGGCCGAGCCGGCCTCTTCGAGCGGTCTGTAGATCTCCTCCACCAGCTGCTCGCGGGCGCTCGGATCACCCGCGATGGCGCGCTCCGGAAGCAAATCGTCCGCCAGGACCGGGCGCGGTGCGTCCTGCCAGGCGGAACATGCCTTCAGGCCCGCCGCGGCGGCCTGCGCGGACCGGGTCGCGGCCAGCAGATCGGGCACCACGGGCCCGGCCACGACGGGGCCCGCGGCGAACGGGCCGATCAGCGACTTGGCGACGGCCAGCGGGTTGTCGCTGCCACCGGCGATCACGACCAGCCGGTCCCCGAGTACCCCGGTGAGCACCTGGAGCTTGGCGTGCCGGGCGGCCCGCCGAATGGCCTCCACGGTCAGTTCGCTGTCCCCGTCCGGCGCGGTCCCGAGCACGACACACACGTGCTCGGGGGAGTTCCAGCCGAGCGCGGCGGCCCGGCTGACGGCGCCCTCGTCGGCCTCCCCGCTGAGCACGGCGTTGACCACCAGGGATTCGAGCCGCGCGTCCCAGGCGCCGCGGGCCTCGGCCGCCTGCGCGTACACCTGGGCGGTGGCGAAGGCGATCTCACGGGCGTACACGAGCAGCGCCTCGCGCAGCACGGCCTCGTCGCCGGGCGCGGCCACCTCGTCGATGGCCGACTCCATGACCTCGATGGTGGTCCGCACCATCTCGACGGTCTGACGCAGTGTGATGGCCCGGGTCAGCTCGCGTGGCGCGGTGCCGAAGACATCGGTGGAGATGGCCTGCGGGGCGTCCGGGTGCCGGAACCACTCGGTGAACGCGGCGATACCGGCCTGGGCCACGAGCCCGATCCAGGATCGGTTCTCCGGGGGCATGGCCCGGTACCACGGCAGTGTCTCGTCCATCCGGGCGATGGCCTGGGCGGCGAGGCTGCCGGACGACTTCTCCAGCCGCCGCAGGGTCGCGGAGTGCGGGTGGACGCCGTGCGCTGCGGGTTCGGGCTTGCGGGATTCGGGTTCGGGCACGGTGACAAGACTGCCTCATCCGGACGGTTGCGTGTCGCCGGGGCGCTCAGCGGCGGCGCCTTGCGCGGACGGCCGGTCGGTGGGGGGTGGTTTCGGCCGTTGCCGGGGTGCGGGTGGTGGTGGGTTGATCGCGCAGTTCCCCGCGCTCCTATGGGGGTGGGTTGTTTGTGGATTTGGGGCGTTGCCGGGTGCGGGTGGTGGTGGGCTGGTTGCGCAGTTCCCCGCGCCCCTATCGCTATCGGGGCGGGGCGCGTTCCGCGGTGGCGTCGGGTGTCGATGCAGTTCCGTGCTTCTTTGGGGGCGGGGCTACCGTGGGGGTGTGATGGACGTCAGGCGCGCTGGTGAGCGTTATCCGGGTGGGGACGCGCGGGCCGGGATCGACTCCCGGCATGCCTTCTCCTTCGGTCCGCACTACGACCCCGACAACCTCCGCTTCGGCGCGCTCGTCGCGTGCAACGAGGAGCGGCTCGCCCCCGGCGCCGGTTTCGACGAGCATCCGCACAGCCACACCGAGATCGTCACCTGGGTCGTCGAGGGCGAGCTGACCCACCGTGACTCGACGGGCCACCGGACGGTGGTGGGTCCGGGCGATGTCCAGCGCCTCAGCTCCGCCACCGGCGTCCGCCATGTCGAGCGCAACGACGGCCCGGTGCCGCTGACCTTCGTCCAGATGTGGCTGGCCCCGTCGGACCCCGGCGGCGCCCCCGCCTACGAGATCGTCCGGGGCATCGCCGACTCCACCCCGTACGCCCTCCCCGGGGCCCGCGCGATGCTGCACGTACGACGGCTGCTGCCCACGGAGCGCACGGCGGTGCCGGACGCCGCGTATGTGTACCTCCATGTGGTGCGCGGAGAGGTCCGGTTGGCGGGGGAGCGGCTGGAACCGGGCGACTCGGCCCGTCTCACGGACGCGCGGGATCTGGCGGCGGTGGGGGTGACGGCGGCGGAGCTGCTGCTGTGGGAGATGGGGGCGTGAGCGCTCCGCTGGGTAGGGCCGCGATGTGCCGTCGTTCGTTCGGCTGTGGCGCCGTTGTGGCTGGTCGCGACTTCCCCGCGCCCCTTTGGCGTCGGGGCGCTGTCGGACCGCAGCGGGCTTCGCCGGACCTGCTCAGCCCATGCTTGGCCCGCCGGAAAGTGGTCCGCCCCGGTGGGGCTCAGTCGCGTAGTTCCGAGAGCACCGCGTCGGTGAACACCGGCCACGCCTCGACCGCCCAGGGGCCGAAGGCGCGGTCGGTCAGTGCGACGCCCGCCGCCCGGGCGTCCGGGTCGATCCACAGGAACGTACCGGACTGCCCGAAGTGCCCGAAGGTGCGCGGGGAGGACGAACCGCCCGTCCAGTGCGGCGACTTGGCGTCCCGTATCTCGAAGCCGAGCCCCCAGTCGTTCGGGTTCTGGTGTCCGTACCCCGGCAGGACGCCCTTGGTACCCGGGTACTGCACGGTCATCGCCTGCGCGACCGTCCGCGGATCCAGCAGCCGGGGCGCCTGCACCTCCGCCGCGAACCGCAGCAGGTCCGCCACCGTCGACACCCCGTCCTTCGCGGGCGAGCCCTCCAGCGAGGTGTCCGTCATGCCCAGCGGCTCCAGCACCGCCTGCCGCAGATACTCGGCGAACGGGATGTCGGTCGCCTTGGCGATATGGTCGCCGAGCTGTTCGAAGCCGGCGTTGGAGTACAGCCGCCGCGCCCCGGCCGGTGCGGTCACCCGATGCTCGTCGAAGGCCAACCCGGAGGTGTGGGCGAGCAGATGACGGACCGTCGAGCCGGGCGGGCCCGCCGGTTCGTCGAGTTCGATCGCCCCCTCCTCGTACGCGACGAGCGCCGCGTACGCCGCGAGCGGCTTGGTGACCGAGGCCAGCGGGAAGCGCAGCCCGACCGGCCCATGGGTCCCCGGCACCACACCGTCGGCCCGCACCACACCCGCCGCCGCGGTCGGCACCGGCCAGCTCTCTATCAACGCAAGACTCCGCAACGTCATGCCGCCGAGCTTAGAGCTCCGAACAGAATGGGCGCCCGGCGTGCGACGCCTGGCACGCACTCCCCCAGCCTTCGGCCGGGAGGTGCCCCCACGCGGCGTTGCCGAAACGCCCTGGTAGCT
>NZ_JBSGBN010000147.1:0-24952 GCF_053601275.1 Streptomyces sp. NPDC004752
ACCGGAGCCCGACCGACTACGAACGAGACCATCAGGCCGACCCCACAATGGAGTTGGCCGCTTGAAAGATCTCCACAGCGCGAGGGGATTGACAACCAGGCCCCGGCTGTGTTCGACGAGCGGTTCCATCAACCTGCGCCAGCGAGGCCCGTCCGCCCCTAGCCCTTCACACGTGGCCTGGAGGCTGTGGTACGCCAGTGCGGCTCGCCCGGCCCGGAGCGGATGTGAGTAGCTGATCTCGGGGAGGAGCAGTTCCACGCCTCGCGCCAGCAGGTCGAACTCCCGGAAGAATCGCGAGGCGCCGGCCATGGGATGAACCGCCGAGCAGATGTCATGCACGATGTCGTCGCGGAAGAGTGCCTTCGATCGCAGACCACCGCCCACGTCGGGCACCGCCTCATACACGTCGACACTCAGGCCCGCACGGGCCATCGTCACCGCAGCCGCCAGACCGTTCGGGCCGCCTCCCACCACGACGACATCGGGATGACCGCTTCGCGTCACTTCTGCTGGCTCTCCTCGTCCGCCGCATCTGGAGACGGAGACCCGGGATGTATGACAACTCGCCCGGATTCAAGGTCAATCCTGCGGTCGAGGGGGGCTCCCGACTCGGCGTCCTCCCGAAGTACCAGTCGACGTTCCTTCTCCTCCGACACGTGCCGGTGGGTGGGGGAGAAGACATCGTGGAGTTCACCCATCATCCCGGCCGTTGACGCGGCACCGATACCGGCCTTACGGCGCCGCCAGTAAATCCAGCCGCGCCGCTCCATCCACAGAAGGATTTGATCAGCCAGCGCTACGGCCGTGAATGCCACAAGAACCCAGAATAATACCTTCATCGCATATCACCACATCATGTAGCGAAACGTGCAGACCCACCCGCACACCGGTAAACTGAGACATATCTGTCGGACGAGCGACTGAATGCAGATCCTTCCCAGTCACCCCAACGCTCAACCAATTCAAACCCTTCTCTCTCGGCCATCAGATCGAGCTCCGCCGGCCAACAGTAACGACTGACCTCGAGCAATGTCCGCACTCGCCCGTCGGTCACCAATGTTCTGAGGAAATAAAGTGTCTGTGCGACAGGGTCGCACTGGATCGTGTCTATCAGCAACTTGTTGGCACTGAGCACCGAGGACTGCGTGTGCGTGCTGGACAGAGTGTGATAAAAGCTCGGTTCGTACGTCTCGACGACCAGGAGTCCGTCCTCTCTCAGGTGCTCGGCCGCACGGCGGAGCACCGTGCACTGCTGTTCCTGGCTCGGCATCATGAAGAGGGTGTTCTTGACGATCAAGCACAAGTCGAAACCCTGACCGACCACGTCGCGCGTGAAATCGGCCTGGTGGACCGAAACGAGGCCTGCCGGGTCCTTCGTACGCAAGGCTTTTAGCATCGCCGGCGCGGCATCCACGGCGTGCACCACGTACCCGTTCTCCGCCAACGGGACAGCCACACGCCCCGTACCCGCCCCGAATTCGACGACCCTGGCTTCCGCGGTCAGACGCTTCCGGATGAAGTCGACGATGCCGGGAACTTCGCTGGCCGGATAGAGCAGATCGTAGAAGTCGATCGTAAACTCACCGTAAGCCATTGGATCAAACGAGGGCGACATCAGCTTCCTTTCTCGATGCGCTCAGTGCATGGATGTCGGAGGCGAAAAAAAGCAGCGGCTCGGAACCTGCCTCATCGTACCCCGGTCCGTTGGCCAGCAGAAATTGCGTCCGAATCGCATGAGGGTGGTGATCGCAACTGTGGGTGACGTAAGAGAGAAGCAGCAGATAGGGAACGGTGAGTTGAAGTTTCCGCAGTTCCCGTTCGCGGCCGACGTAGGATTTCATTTCCTCCGTGGCGTCAAAGATGACTTTCTCTCTTCGCCTGTTGGGGTGCCAGACCATATGGGAGGCCCGCCGCCGACGACATGCACTTCGCGCCAGGAGGTCATCTCGCCCCCTCCAGTTCGTCCCGGTAAAGAAGATGACAGTCGTACATAGCCGGAGCCCGCCGACGGAGTGGCCAACCAGTATGTAAGGCACCGGAAGCTGGAGCGTCACCAAGAGTTCACGCAGCGCTGAGACACGCTCCTGGAGGGTGTTGGCACCGGGATGGGACGGTGACCAACCGATGCCTGAACGGTCGTACGCGAGATAGGAGGTTTCCGGCCCCAAAGCGTTCGCCACCCAGAGCCACTCGGTTACGGAACAGACCAAGGCGTTTTCGAACACGATAGTCGGACCGGCTTCCGAACCCCGCTGCCACAACGCGTGAAGCCGGCGTCCGTCAGGAAGATCGACCAGATGTCCGAACGGGTTCTCGGGACTCCTCATCCGATACGCCGCGCGTACGCCTGCCCCCGCGGCAACCGCCCCGACTCCGATCAGGCCGACGCCGACACCGCGTCGGCCTGCAGCCACTCGCCCGCGGGTCATGAACCATTCGCGCGCACGAGCGCTGCACGCAATTCGGAGCGGGCGAAATCGACCGCCGGGTAGGTGGCCGTGAAGGCCCAGAGAAATCTGTTCAAACCCATGGACCGGCCGTTTGCCAGGTGGAATACCACTCCCGCCACGAAGCACGCACGGGCGGCACGAGGTGGCAGCACTAGGACGAAAGGGAAGAGCGTCTCGGTCAGGATGACAGACCACGCCATGGTCTTCGCGACGGCAGGACGCGCCTGCACCAGGGTGAACAGATTCCGGTCGCCGTAGGTCCTGGTCCGCAGAACGCCGGTGATGGCCTCGCCGCTGCGCCAGGTGGGAGACGTCAGTTTGACCAACCCCGAGGTGCAGTAGGCAAGTGCGCTCTGCGAGGCGAGGGAGTACAGCACCGCCTTGCGGTCGCTGGTGTTGTCGCCGGCGACCTTGTCGAGCAAAGCCGTAGTGAAGGTCACCGTCGCAAGATGGTCGGACCCGTCCATGCCAAACCCGCCGACCCGTATGTGGTTGATGACACCCGTGGACGCCAATACCGTGAGGAGAATAGCCCGTTCGACGTGCCCCGGACTGCCGATCAGCAGCCTTGTCCCGGCAGCGAGCTTCACGACGGCCGCGACCTGATCACGCGGGGGCGCGACTAACAGCTCTCCGAACCGTCGCCCTCGCCCCCGGTTGAGCCGGCGCAGCCGGGTCTTGGTGATGCGCCACGGCAAGGTCTCCTCACGCGAACGGCGTCCCTTGCCGCTCAATTGCTCGAGAGATCCGATCACCGCACCCACCGCAGTCATTCTCTCGACCGCACGCCACGCCCTGTCCACGTCGGTCGGCTCAGATGCCAGGCGTCGGGAAAACTCGCGTCCCAGTTTGCCGATCACGCTCATCGCTGCTCCTCACCTTCTTCCATCCAGCGGCCCGGAACCGGGTCCTCGTCCCGGCGTGCGACCTCGATTGCCTCGACTAGGCGCAGGGCCCATCGTTCGTCGGTCAATGCCCTCTTCAGCAGGGAGAGCAGCGAGCCCGAGCGTGCGGCTGAGGTAAGATTCGCCCGACTCAGCCCGCTCACCACCGCGACGACGACCCCTGTCCGACCGTCGCTCCAACGGGCGTTCACGGCCGAGCTCAGGACACCCGGAACGACTCCGCCCTTGGCGCCGATTCCTACAAGACCGGGCGCAGCCATCCGCGGGCCCTGCATTTCCAGGTAACGCTGCGCCATTTGCTGCGGCCCCTTCTCGGACACCGCCCCTCTGACGACGGCCGTCATGAGATTCGCTATGTCCCGGACCGTCGCGGCCGGGCCGCCGACGGCCCAAACCGCCTGCTCTGCGTATGTCGAAGGGGACACCACCGCGGGGATCCGTTCTCCAACCAGGCGGCGGAAAGACTCATCGGTGAAGTAGCGCTCCCTGAGCTCGTGGCCGTGAGCGCGCCGTTCTCGCGGAGAAACGCCTGGCAGCGGCCTCTCCGCGACCAGCAACAGCAACTCACCCAAAAGACTTCGCAAGTCCGGTTCGAGCCATCCGTAGCGGATGCCCACCCGCTCGATGTCGGCAGGGCCAAGCAGGTCGTGAAGACAATCCGTGGCGCTGTTGTCGCTGAAGCCGATCATCGCCTTCACCAGTTGGAGCGGGGGAATCGATCTCTCAGGTTCGGCGGCGAACTCTCCCGTGCGCCGGATTCCGAGCGCCTCGAAGGCACGTAGTCGGGCTCCGCCGTCCGTCCCTGGCAGGTGATGACGGTCCCAGTCGGCCAGGAGGAACGTGTCACGTATCCCTGTACGACCATCGCCCACTGCTTCCGTAAAGGCCACCAGATGAAGGAGCTTGAGCGCAGAGGCTGCCAGGAACCGAGCCAACTCGGCTTCGTCGCCAACAACCAGCCGCAGGCTGCTTCCGGGGAGGTCCAGCCCGACGCAGCCCTGGAGGAAGCTGATGACCTGCCAGAAGTTCTCGTGGACATCGCTGGTGTCAACGAGCGCCTTGACGATCTCAGGGGCCTCGGTGCCGGGAATCGCCTCCATGGCCGCTGTCCTCGCAGCCTTGGTCTTGTCCTTCTTCCACAGTTTGATCCTGGGCGAGAGGACGCCGTCCTTGTTGATGAGGGTGACATGGCACAACGTGGCCATCTGCGGCCGGTCGTCGAGGAGAAAATCGGTGATCAGACGTCCCCTGCGCGTGTCGTAGAAGTAGGGAAATCCGTGGCCGCGGATCTCAAGATCCGAGAAGTCCTGCAGTGCGACGTTGAACTCCGTGGTCGGCGGACCGATGCGGAGGCGCCGAACGACGGGTGGATCGGGCTCGGCCGTCTGGTTCCTCCAGTCCGGTGGGACGGCTGGCTGGGGCCCTTTGCCGCCTTCGACCACGAGGGACTGAACATCTTCGCGCTGGAGCCTGGTGAGCACGGATTCGAGTCGCTGCCGGATCGCGTCGGTGACCGCTTTTGTGAACGCGGGCAGCAGAGCTCGATCCACGGTGAGGACAGCCTCGTACGTATCGACCGTCCATCCGTCACTGGGCATGGGATGGTAAATGCCGCCGTCACAGCGCAGCGTGAGGACGGCCGGGCGGAGCAGGTCGCGGGCGACCTCCTCGCCGTCGCGGTCGAGGAGGCTGTAGGTGTGCCCGAGAACGAGGTCGAGTTTGCCGGTGTCGTCGTCGGCGAGCGGCAGCGAGACCATCGGGCCAGTGGCCGGCATGGGGAACGGTGTGTAAATCGGCCGACCCGACAGGAACTCGAAGGCGCGGAAGGTCCAGCCGTCCGGCCCGAGGAGGCGGTTCAGCTCCTCGACTCGTCGGGATGACTGGTCGACGTCGGGCCGTACCTCCGGGTGGACGAGCCGTGCCAGGAAGGCGAGAAGCACCTCATCAGGACCATCGAAGAGTTGGAAGCGTGGGTCCTCGAAGACCCAGTCGTCCGGCAAGTCCAATGGATCGTTGATCCGGTGCTGGACGATGTCGCCACGCGCCGTCGTGAACCGGGAGTCCATCGACGCCAGGCCGTCCAGGTCGTACAGCCCTCCAGGAAGTCAATCTCGTCGAGCCGTCCCCACCAGGGGCCGCCCTCGCCGCGTAGGTAGTCAAAGATGTCGCGTCGCGTCACCGCCGTGATTCTCGGCGTGCTACGCGGAGCCAGCGAGGGTTCGGACTGAGTCATGCACCCAGGATGGACGTACGCTGGCTCACCAGGCGGATTATTGGGGACTCTTGGGTCTCTTGGCCTCAGCAGGTGACGTCGTCATCCAGGGCTCTAAAGTGACGGGGTCGGTCCGCCGCGCCAAGCCTTCGCAGCACCCTGGCACGCTGACGGCGAAGACGCCACCGTGTCCGTAAGCCCCAGATAGACATGCACTCCGGGCCGAGGGACCTCCGTCACCGCGCGGCTGACGCTCGCCCGAACCAGCGTGCGGCACGCCACGCTGATCTGGCTGGCCTGCGGGGCGACATGCCAGGAGAGGGCACTGATCCTGGCCTCGCCGCACCCGTCGCGGCCGCCCAAACTGAGACGCAGCCGACGTCTGGTACGGCATCCCACCCGCTGTCGGTGACATCGGTGACGTGAGGTGGTCGGCCCGGGACGGTGGCCGGCGTTCGGGCGCGCCACTACCGCCGACGGTCCCCGCCGAGCGGGGCTTGCAGAGGGCCGCCGAGCTCCAGCGCATGCAACCCACCAACAATGGGGGCTTTTTCACTGAAGACTTAACCATTCCCCCAGCGCTGCAGGCGACCTGACCAGCGCCCCAACACGTCTGACACCCCATCAGAACGAGCGTCAAATGAGCGTCACGAGCGTCATTTCAGCGTCAAGGTATCGCCCGTAACGCCCACACCGCACATAACGCGCATAAACAAAACCGCAGGTCAGGAGCCCTTTGCTGCCGGCTCAAGAATCGCCACACACTCCACGTGCGACGTCATCGGAAACAGATCGAACGCCCGCAGCGTCCGCACCCGGTACCCGTTCTCGCGGAAATAGCCCAAGTCCCGTGCCAGGGTCGCCGGATCGCAGGCGACGTAGGCGATGCGGCGGGGGGTGAGGGAGGCCAGGTGGGTCACCGTGCTGCGGCCCGCGCCCGCGCGGGGTGGGTCCAGGACGATGAGGTCGACCTCGGTGATACCGGTGCGCGGCAGCACGGACTCGACCTTGCCCTGCTCGATGCGCACACGCGGGAAGTCCGCGAGGTTGTGGCGGGCGTCCTCGACGGACCGCTTGCCGGACTCGATGCCGAGCACCGCGCCCTTCTCGCCGAGCCGGTCGGCGAGGGCGCCGGTGAAGAGGCCGACGCCGCAGTACAGGTCGAGGGCCATCTCGCCCTTGCGGGGCAGCAGGCCCTGCATGACCGCGGTGACCAGGGTGTCCGCCGCCTTCGGGTGCACCTGCCAGAAGCCGCCGTTGCCCACCCGGTAGGTGCGGCCGTCCGCGCGTTCGCGGACGAAGGGGCGGCCGTGGACGCGGTGCACGCCGCCGGACTTCTCGTCGACTCTGAGGACCGAGACCGGCTTGTCCAGCTCCACCAGCGGCAGCCGGGCGCCGGGGCGCGGTGTGAGGATCACCTGCCGGTCCCCCGAGCCCGTCGCCGCGATCGCCTCGACCGACTCCATGCCGGACCAGTCGCGCTTCTCGACGCCCAGCTCGTCGACGCCCTCGGCCGCGATCATGCAGTGGTCGACCGGCTCCACCTCGTGCGAGCGGTGCCGGCGCAGCCCGGCGTGCCCGTCGGCGTCGACCGCGTACTGCACCCGGGTACGCCACCGGGGCACCTCGCCCGCCGGGAGCTTGTCGCCCTCGGCCGGCATCACCGTGCCGTCCCAGCCGGCCTCCTCGGGGGTCAGGTCCGCGAGGCGCCGCAGTTGCTCGGCGACGACCTCGCCCTTCAGCCGACGCTGGGCGCCGGGCTTGGCGTGCTGCCAGTCGCAGCCGCCGCAGCGGCCGGGTCCGGCGTAGGGGCAGGGCGCCTCGACGCGGTCCTTGGCGGCCTGAAGGATCCGGACCGCGTCCGCGCGCAGGAAGCGGGCGCCCTCCTCGCCCTCGGTCACCCGGGCCACCACCCGCTCGCCCGGCAGCGCGTGCCGGACGAACAGCACCTGGCCCTCAGAGGTACGGGCGATGCAGTGGCCGCCGTGTGCGACGGGACCGATCTCGACCTCGTACTCCTCCCCCACGAGCGAGCCCGCCTGCGACTTCTTCGGTTCTGCCTGCATGGCGGGGTGACTCCAGATCGGGGGAAGGGAACGGCCCGTTCAGGGGGCCCGACGACAGCCCACCAGTCTACGTGCTCCCCCACGGCCCCCGATCCGGCACCGGGTCCCTTGACCCCCACAGCGCCGGGTCTTTGGTGCCGTCGGCCCCCGGTCCGGCGCCAGACCCCTGACCCCACGGCCCCGGGTCCGGCACCGGGCCCCTTGACCCCACGGCCCCCGGCCGGGCGCTCAGGCCGCGGGTGCACGCTCAGTTCCCGGCGCTGGGCTCCTTCGGCCGCTGCTCCGCCGGGCCGCGCCGCACCGCGCCGGGCGCGTTCCACTCCTGCCGCTTGCGGGCCCGGTTCCTGGCCGCCTCGGAGGACTGGAGCTGGTAGGGCACCGAGGTCACCATGACACCGGGCGTGAACAGCAGCCGTCCCTTGAGACGCAGGGCGCTCTGGTTGTGCAGCAGGTGCTCGTACCAGTGGCCGACCACATACTCGGGGATGATCACCGAGATCGCGTCGCGCGGGGACTCCTTGCGCAGGTTCTTGACGTACTCGATGACCGGCCGGGTGATCTCCCGGTAGGGCGAGTCGAGCACCTTCAGCGGCACGTCTATGCCGCGCCGTTCCCACTCCTCGCGCAGCACCTTCGTCTCCGCCGGGTCGACGTTGACGGTGAGCGCCTCCAGGGTGTCCGAGCGCATCAGCTGGGCATAGGCCAGCGCGCGCAGCGTGGGCCGGTGGATCTTGGAGATCAGGACGACCGAGTGGACCCGGGACGGCCGTACGCTGTCGTCGTTCGGGCCCTCGGGGGCCGCGATCTCCTCGGCCACGCGGTCGTAGTGCCTGCGGATCGCGGTCATCGTCGCGTAGAAGATCACCATGCCGAGCAGGGCGACCCAGGCGCCGTGGGTGAACTTGGTGACGAGGACGACGACCAGGACCAGCCCGGTGAAGAAGGCGCCGAACGCGTTGATCGCCCGGGAGCGGATCATGTGGCTGCGCCGGGCCGGGTCCCGCTCCACCGCGAGATGCCGGTTCCAGTGCCGGACCATGCCGGTCTGGCTGAGCGTGAAGGACACGAACACGCCGACGATATACAGCTGGATCAACCGGGTCGAGTCGGCGCCGTAGACGACGACCAGCAGGGCGGCGGCGCCCGCGAGCAGCACGATGCCGTTGGAGAAGGCCAGCCGGTCGCCGCGGGTGTGCAGTTGGCGCGGCAGGTAGCGGTCCTGGGCGAGGATCGAGCCGAGCAGCGGGAAGCCGTTGTAGGCCGTGTTGGCGGCGAGGAACAGCACCAGCGCGGTGGCCGCGGCCAGCACGACGAACAGGAGGCTTCCCTTGCCGAAGACCGCCTCGGCGACCTGCGAGATGACCGGGTTCTGGACATAGCCGGAGCCGAGCGCCACGCCGTTGTGGAGCAGTTCGGTGGCCGGGTTCTCGGCCATGCGGACCTTGGTGCTCATGGCGAGCGCGATGATGCCGCAGAACATCGTCACGGCGAGCAGGCCCATCATGGCCAGCGTGGTCGCCGCGTTCTTCGACTTGGGCTTGCGGAAGGCCGGGACGCCGTTGGAGATCGCCTCGACGCCGGTCAGCGCGGCACAGCCGGACGAGAAGGCGCGCAGCAGCAGGAAGACGAGCGCGAAGCCCGCGAGGCCCTGGTGCTCGGCCTTGATCGCGTAGTCGGCGGTGGGCGCGCGCATCGTGTCCCCGAGGACCAGGCCCCTGAACGCGCCCCACATGATCATGATGAAGACGCCGGCGACGAAGACGTAGGTCGGGATCGCGAACAGCGTGCCGGACTCCTTCACCCCGCGCAGGTTCATCAGCGTCAGCAGCACGATCACCGCGACCGCGCACAGCACCTTGTGCTCGACCACGAAGGGGATCGCGGAGCCGAGGTTCTCGATGCCGGAGGAGATGGAGACGGCGACGGTCAGGACGTAATCGACGAGCAGTGCGCTGGCGACCGTGAGGCCCGCCTTGGGGCCGAGGTTGGTGGTGGCGACCTCGTAGTCGCCGCCGCCGCTCGGGTAGGCATGCACGTTCTGCCGGTAGGAGGCGACCACCGTGAACATCAGCACGACGACCGCGAGCGCGATCCAGGGGCTGAAGTGGTAGGCCGACACGCCCGCGACGGACAGGACCAGCAGGACCTCCCCCGGCGCGTAGGCGACGGAGGACAGCGGGTCGGAGGCGAAGACGGGAAGCGCGACCCGCTTCGGCAGGAGCGTTTCGCCCAGTCGGTCGCTGCGCAGTGCGCGCCCGATCAGGATCCGTTTGGGCACGTCGGTCAGTTTGGACACGACAGAGGATCGTAGGGCTTCGAACGGGCAGCCGCCCACCTGCCGTCCCGGATCTGCCTGACGAGTGAAACTCCGGGGCGGACGGAACTTCGGATTCCGCGGGCGGCGCGCCCGCCGGGCCCGGTCGGCGAACCCCGTCTGCCGCCTGCACCTCGGAGGTTCCATGCCCGGGACCGCGGAGCTGATCGGCGCCGCCGTCTCGCGTCGGCCTCGGATTCCTGACGCTGCCGAGCGTGCGCAGCATCACGCGCCGCCGACCACGGGCGGGCTTGCACGGGGGTGCCCACCCCGGACGGTGCGTGTGTAGCTTAAGCGTCGGTCTGAGACCCTGATGGGGCTGACCCCAATGGGGCCGAGCAGGTACTTTTCTGGACATCGGAAGGACGGTCGTGCACATCGTCATCATGGGCTGCGGCAGAGTGGGCTCCGCCCTCGCCCAGACCCTGGAGCAGCAGGGGCACACGGTCGCCGTGATCGACCAGGACCCCACCGCCTTCCGCCGGCTGGGCCCGGGATTCGGTGGCCGCCGGGTCACCGGGGTCGGCTTCGACCAGGACACCCTCCGCGAGGCCGGCATCGAGGACGCCGGCGCCTTCGCCGCCGTGTCCAGCGGCGACAACTCGAACATCATCTCGGCGCGGGTGGCCCGTGAGATGTTCGGCGTGGAGAACGTCGCCGCCCGTATCTACGACCCGCGCCGCGCCGAGGTCTACCAGCGCCTGGGCATCCCCACCGTGGCCACGGTCCGCTGGACCGCCGACCAGATGCTGCGCCGACTGCTTCCCTCGGGCGCCGAGCCGCTGTGGCGCGACCCCACCGGTGGCGTCCAGCTCGCCGAGGTGCACACCTCCCCGGCCTGGGTCGGGCACAAGATCAGCAGGCTGCAGGACGAGACGGGGGTCCGCGTGGCGTTCCTCACCCGTCTCGGCGAGGCGATCCTGCCCAGTTCGCAGACGGTGTTGCAGGAGGGCGACCTGGTGCATGTGATGATGCGGACGGACGACGTCGACAAGGTCGAGGCGGCGTTCGCCGAGGGCCCCGAAGAGGAGGGCGGTCACTGATGAGGGTCGCCATTGCCGGTGCCGGCGCGGTCGGCCGCTCGATCGCGGGCGAGCTGCTGGAGAACGGCCACGAGGTTCTGCTCATCGACAAGGCGCCGACCGCGATCTCGGTCGAGCGGGTCCCGCAGGCGGAGTGGCTGCTGGCAGACGCCTGCGAGATCACGTCCCTGGACGAGGCCGCGTTGCAGCGCTGCAACGTGGTGATCGCCGCGACGGGCGACGACAAGGTCAACCTGGTCGTGTCCCTGCTGGCCAAGACGGAGTACGGCGTGCCGCGCGTCGTGGCCCGGGTGAACAACCCGAAGAACGAGTGGCTGTTCAACGAGGCATGGGGCGTCGACGTCGCCGTGTCCACCCCGCGTCTGATGTCCGCGCTGGTCGAGGAGGCGGTGAGCGTCGGCGACCTGGTGCGGCTGCTGCGCTTCAGTCACGGCGACGCGAATCTGGTCGAGCTGACCCTGCCGGAGGAGTCGGCCCTGGCCGGCACCCAGGTCGGGGACGTGGAGTGGCCCGAGGACACGTCCCTGGTCACCATCATCCGCGGCGCCCGCGTCCTGGCCCCCTCCAAGGAGGACTCCCTGGAGCCGGGCGACGAGCTGCTGTTCGTGGCCGCCCAGGCCCGCGAGGAGCAGCTGGAGGACCTGCTGTCGGTGCGCCGCAAGGACGTCTGAGCACGGCCCGGTACGTTCCGGTCAGGTACGGCGCAGGGGGCGCCCGGTGATCCCGGGCGCCCCCTGCCACGTACGAGGGCTGCGGCTACGCCTCGCGACGGTGCCGCCCGGCGGGCGACTCGCCGCGCTCCGCGGCGGAGGCGGCCTTCCGTTCCTCCTCGGCCCGCTCCTCGGCCTCCATCTCCGCGAACACGTCGATCGGCGCGGGCGCCTTCGCGAGGAAGACCCAGGTGAGATAGACGGCGAGCAGGAACGGCGGGACCTTCAGCGTCACCAGGACCCAGCCGAGCTGGGCGGTGTCCGCCCACCAGTAGAGCGGGAAGAGGATCAGGCACTTCCCGAGCAGGATCAGCCCCCATGCCCAACTGGCCTTGGCGTACGCCTTCTTACGGCCGGGGTTGCGGGTGCGCCAGGAGAGGTTCTCCTTGAAGACCGGGCCGAGGATGAGGCCCATGAGGGGCACGCCCGCGAGGGTCGTGACGATGTACGCCAGCGACAGGCCCAGGGTGTAGAGCATGCCGGGCAGGTAGAAGTTCTTGGCGTTGCCCGTGAACATCGCGAACACGACACCGAAGGCCACACCGAAGACGCCGCTGAAGGCGTGCTTGACGGTGTCCTTCATCGCCAGCCGGACCACGACCAGGGCGAGCGACACGGCCAGTGCGGCGATCGCCGACCAGTGCAGGTCCTTGCTGATCGTGTAGATCGTGACGAAGAGGAGTCCGGGCAGGACCGTCTCGACCATGCCACGGACACCGCCGAACGCCTCGAAGAGGGCGGCCTCGGTCACCGCACGGGCGTCGTCCTGCCGCGTGGTGTCTTCGGTCGGCTTGTCGAGTGACGTCACCGGCTACTCCCGTCCAAGGGGTCTCAGTTCGTATTTCGGGTTGAACAGCACCCGGCGGCCCCGGCTCATCGAGATCCGGCCCGATGCGATCAGCTTGCGCCCAGGCTCTATGCCCACGATGGAACGCCTGCCCAGCCACACCACGTCCAACGCGGCGGAGCCGTCGAACAGCTCGGCCTCCAGGGCCGGGACTCCGGCGCGCGGGCGCAGCGTCACCGTGCGCAAGGTACCAGTTACCGTGACGATCTGCCGGTCCTGGCAGTCGCCGATGCGTATGCAGCCGGCCGTCTCGGCGTCCTCCCGCAGCTCCTCGGATTCCAGGTCCTCCTGGGAGGAGGAGAGCCGGCCGAGCATGCGCCGGAACCGGCCCGTCGGCTTCTCGGAACGCGAAACAGCACCCATGCCAAAAGCGTACCGGGGCCCACCGACGCCGACGCACCGGTGGGCCGAGCGAAGCCCCAACGGTTCAGGCAGCACCCCGGTTCAGGCAGCACCCCGGCTCGGGCAGCACCCCGGCTCGGGCAGCACCCCATAGGGGCGCGGGACTGTATCGATATGCGGCTCCGCCGCGCGGGCGCGACCAGCCACGACGCAGTCGCACCCGACCGACGACGTAGCACCACGCCAGCCCAGCCCAGCCCAGCGGAGCGTCAACGCTCGAACCGGTAGCCCATCCCCGGTTCCGTGATGAAGTGCTTCGGGTGCGAGGGGTCGGCCTCCAGCTTTCTGCGCAGCTGCGCCATGTACACGCGCAGATAGTTGGTCTCCGTCCCGTACGAGGGACCCCACACCTCCTGCAGCAGCTGCTTCTGGCTGACCAGCCGCCCGGTGTTGCGGACCAGCACCTCCAGCAGATGCCACTCCGTGGGGGTCAGCCGTACGTCCTTGCCGCCCCGGTTGACCTTCTTCGCGGCCAGGTCGACGGTGAACCCCTCGGTCTCCACCGTCGTCACATCGTCCTCGCCGGGGCCCACGGGCTCGGCCCGGCGCACGGCGGCCCGCAGCCGGGCCAGCAGCTCGTCCATGCCGAACGGCTTGGTCACATAGTCGTCGGCGCCCGCGTCCAGCGCCTCGACCTTCTCGTCGGAGGAGTGCCGGGCCGACAGGACCAGGATCGGCACCCGGGTCCAGCCGCGCAGGCCCCTGATCACCTCGACGCCGTCCATGTCGGGCAGGCCGAGGTCGAGGACCACGACGTCCGGGTGGCGGGAGGCGGCGAGTTCGAGGGCGGTCCTGCCGTCGGGGGCCGCATCGACCTCGTACTTGCGCGCTCTGAGGTTGATCACGAGGGCGCGCACGATCTGCGGCTCGTCGTCGATCACGAGCACCCGGGTCATGATGCCTCCCTTTCCGGTTCTGCCGCGCCCGCTGCGGTGCGTAGCGGCGCGGGACGCGATCCTGCCGCCCGCAGGCTGAGGACCATGGTGAGGCCGCCCCCTGGCGTGTCCTCGGCGTTCAGTGTGCCGCCCATCGCCTCGGCGAAGCCCCGCGCGACCGCGAGGCCGAGGCCCACCCCGGCACCGCGCGGGGCGTCGCCGTAGCGCTGGAACGGCTCGAATATCCGGTCCTTCGCCTCGTCGGGGATGCCCGGCCCGCGGTCCACGACCCGCACCTCCACCCGGTCGGCGATGGCGCTGGCGGAGACGACCACGCGCCGGTCGGGCGGACTGTACTTGACGGCGTTCTCCACCAGGTTGGCCACCGCCCGCTCCAGCAGCCCCGGGTCGACGGCGACCATCGGCAGGGTCTCGCGGATGTCCAGTTCCACGCTGTCCTCGGGCACGCCGACCAGCGCCATCGGGACCACCTCGTCGAGGTCGACCTCGCGGACGATCGCGGTGACCGTGCCGGTCTGCAGCCGGGACATGTCGAGCAGGTTGCCGACCAGATGGTCGAGGCGGTCGGCGCCCTCCTCGATGCCTTCGAGCAGTTCCGCCCGGTCCTGTTCGGACCAGTCCACGTCGTCGGATCTGAGCGAGGTCACCGCGGCCTTGATCCCGGCCAGCGGGGTGCGCAGATCGTGGCTGACGGCGGCCAGCAGCGCGGTGCGGATCCGGTTGCCCTCGGCCAGCGTACGGGCCCGGTCGGCCTCCTCCTGAAGGCGCCGGCGGTCCAGCACGACGGCTGCCTGCGCGGCGAAGGCGGCCAGCACCCGGCGGTCCTCGGCGGGCAGTACGCGGCCGGTCAGCGCGAGCGCCATGTGGTCCCCGACCGGCACGTCGACGTCGGCGTCCTCGGGCCGCTGGAACGGCGGGCCGAAACCGGCGCGGCCCGCGCAGGTCCATGGCTCGACGTCGCCCGCCCGCTCCAGCAGCGCGGCGGACTCCATGCCGAAGGTCTCCCGGACCCGCTCCAGCAGTTCCTCCAGGCTGGTCTCGCCGCGCAGCACGTTGCCGGCGAGGAAGGAGAGGATCTCCGACTCGGCGCGCAGCCGGGCCGCCTGGTGGGTGCGCCGGGCGGCCAGGTCCACCACCGAGGCCACGGACACCGCGACCCCGACGAAGATCGCGATGGCGACGATGTTGTGGGGATCGGCGATGGTCAGCCGGTGCAGCGGGGGCGTGTAGAAGTAGTTCAGCAGCAGCGACCCGAAGGCCGCGGAGGCCAGGGCGGGCAGCAGTCCGCCGAGCAGGGCAGCCGCCACGGTCAGCGCCAGGAACAGCAGCATGTCGTTGGCGAGGCCGAGGTCCACGGCGTTCAGCAGCAGCGCCATGGCGGCCGGACCGAGCAGCCCGACCACCCAGCCGGAGACGATCCGGGTCCGGCCGAGCCGGGCGCCCCGGGCGACGGGCAGCCCGCGGCCCTTGGCGATCTCCTCGTGGGTGACGATGTGCACGTCGAGGTCGGGGCCCGACTCGCGGGCGACCGTGGCGCCGACGCCGGGCCCGAAGACGTACTGCCAGCTCTTGCGGCGCGAGGAGCCGAGGATGATCTGGGTGGCGTTGACGCCGCGCGCGAAGTCCAGCAGCGCGGCGGGTATGTCGTCGCCGACGACATGGTGGAAGGTGCCGCCCAGGTCCTCGACGAGGGTGCGCTGGACGGCCAGTTCCTTGGGCGAGGCCGCGGACAGGCCGTCGCTGCGGGCTATGTAGACGGCGAGCACCTCGCCGCCGGCGCCCTTCTCCGCGAGCCGTGCCGCCCGGCGGATCAGCGTCCGTCCCTCGGGGCCGCCGGTCAGGCCCACGACGATCCGCTCCCGCGAGCCCCAGATCGCGGAGACCCGGTGCTCGCTGCGGTACTGCTTCAGGTACTCGTCGACCCGGTCGGCCACCCACAGCAGCGCCAGCTCCCGCAGGGCGGTGAGGTTGCCCGGCCGGAAGTAGTTGGACAGCGCCGCGTCCACCTTGTCGGGCTGGTAGATGTTGCCGTGCGCCATGCGCCGGCGCAGCGCCTGCGGCGACATGTCGACCAGCTCGATCTGGTCGGCGCGCCGCACCACCTCGTCCGGGACGGTCTCCTGCTGTCGAACGCCGGTGATCGACTCGACCACGTCGCCCAGCGACTCCAGGTGCTGGATGTTGACCGTGGAGACCACGTCGATGCCGGCCGCCAGCAGCTCCTCCACGTCCTGCCAGCGCTTGGTGTTGCGCGAGCCCGGGATATTGGTGTGGGCCAGCTCGTCCACCAGGGCGACCTGGGGGCGACGGGCCAGGACCGCGTCCACGTCCATCTCGGTGAAGCGGCCGCCGCGGTACTCCAGCTCCTTGCGCGGCTCCTGCTCCAGGCCGTGCAGCATCACCTCGGTACGGGGCCGGTCGTGGTGTTCCACGAAGGCCACCACACAGTCGGTGCCCCGCTCCACGCGTCGGTGCGCCTCCGCCAGCATCGCGTAGGTCTTGCCCACGCCCGGTGCCGCACCGAGGTAGATCCGGAGCTTTCCACGTGCCATGGCCCTATTGTCTTCCCGTCACCGCCGCCTACGCAGCGTCGACCCTACGGCCCGCAATAGCGACGAAAGGGACAGTCGGTCGGAGGGCGGGCAACTTTGACGCAACCCTGATGAGCCGATCCATGTCCCGCCCGCCGCCGGTCGCCGCTGGTCAGGCGGGCCGGACCGGGCAGGCGCCCGCCGGGCCGGGTCAGCCGCTGCCGAAGCACGTCGGCCGCTCCCGGGCCCGGTCGGCCCTCGCACGTGGCGGTCAGCGTTCGGTGATCTCCCCGTCGCTCAGCTCCAGCACCCGGTCGGCCAGGTCCAGCAGGGTGGTGTCGTGCGTGGCGACCAGTGCGGTGACGCGCTCGCTGTGCACCACGGCGCGCAGCAGCTCCATCACGGCGTGACCGGTCTCGGCGTCCAGCTGGCCGGTCGGCTCGTCGGCGATGAGGAGCGCGGGGCGGTTGGCGAGGGCACGGGCGATGGCGACGCGCTGCTGCTGGCCGCCGGACAGCTCGCCGGGCCGCTGGGCGGCGTGGTCGGCGAGGCCCACCAGGGAGAGCAGCAGCTCGACGCGTTCCTCGCGCTCGCGCGGATCGGCCCGGCGCAGCCGCATCGGCACGCCGACGTTCTCCGCCGCGGAGAGGATCGGGACGAGCCCGAAGGACTGGAAGACGAAGCCGATCCGGTCGCGCCGCAGCTCCAGCAGGCCGTTCTCGTCCAGTGCGGCGAGGTCCCGGCCGTCCACGGTGATCCGGCCGCGGTCCGGTGCGTCGAGCCCGCCGACGACGTTCAGCAGGGTGGTCTTGCCGGATCCCGAGCGTCCTTCGAGGGCGACCAGCTCACCGCGGGGGATCTCGAAGGAGACCCCGCGCAGGGCGTGCACGGCGGCGGCTCCGTGCCCGTACGACCGGTGCACGTCCTCGACGCGCACCATCGTCTCGGTGACCACCTCAGCGTTCATCACGACTCCCCCGTAGACCGGGCGCCAGTATGGCTGTCCGACACTCGGCGGTCCAAGCGGTTCGCGTCAGTTGGGGCCAGTTCGGGTTGTCGGTGCATACGAGAAAGGGCCGTACCCCGCGGTGGTTTCCAGGGGGGTACGGCCCTTGTCGCATTCGTCGTTATCGGACCTCGGTGATCTCCGGTCCGCGCTGCAGCTGGCCCATTCCGCCGGAGAAGCGCGAGGACTCCTCCTGCTGAACGCCCTCGGGGACCATCTGGGCGTCGTTCGGCAGCTTCAGAACGATCGGGTCACGAGGTGCCATCGGGCCCTCGCCGCGGACCACGACCGTGTCCCGGAAGATCTGCTCCAGCAGTCCGGCCGCCTGCGGCTGCACCGCGCCCTGGCCGGAGATCACTCCGCGCAGGAACCAGCGCGGGCCGTCCACACCGACGAACCGCACGACCTGGAAGCCGCCCGTGCCGTCCGGCAGCTGCACCGGCACCTGGGCGCGCAGCTCCCAACCCAGCGGCCCCTCGGTCTCGTCGACGATGCCGCCCTGCTGGGTGATGCCGGTCCCGATCTCCTCGCGGACCTCGCCCCAGATGCCCTCGTGCTTGGGTGCGGCGAACGCCTGCAACTGAATCGCGCTGTCGCGCAGCACGACGGTCGCCGCGACGATCGCGTCGCCCGCGACCTCGACCCGCAGTTCCATGCCGTCCACGCCCGGCACGAACAGACCACCGAGATCCACCCGGCCCTCGGCCGGGTCGCGCACCTCGGAAGCGTCCCACGGTCCGTCGGGGCGGGGCTCCGGTTCGAGCCGCAGCCGCTCGGGCTCGCCCGCCTCATCCTCGTCCGCCTCGGTGTCGACGCTGTCGACGACCTGCTCGGCCTCGCCGGCCGCGTCCTCGGCGGCACCCTTCTTCTTGCGACGTCCGAACACGTCACTGTCCTTCCCGGTCGGATACGACCGAAGCGTATCGATTCCCACCCGTCTGGCCGCCCTCGGCGACCTGACCGCTTGTGCCGCTCTCGCCGTCCACCGCGGCATGGCCCCCGGTGGACCCGAAGCCCCCCTCGGCCCGCGCCGAGCCGGGAAGCTCCGCGACCTCCTGGAAGCGGACCCTCTCGACCTGTTGGACGACCAGTTGGGCAATCCGGTCGAAGCGCTCGAACCGCACGGACTCGCGCGGGTCGAGATTCACCACGATCACCTTGATCTCCCCACGGTACCCGGCATCAACCGTCCCCGGGGCATTCACGAGGGCGACACCGCAGCGGGCGGCCAGACCGGATCGGGGGTGCACGAAGGCCGCGTACCCATCGGGGAGGGCGATCGACACTCCCGTGGGCAGCACGATCCGCTCGCCCGGCTTCAGTTCGCACTCCTGCGTCGTCCGCAGATCGGCCCCGGCGTCACCGGGATGCGCGTACGCCGGAAGCGGCACGTCGGGGTCGACGCGCCGGATCAGCACGTCGACGGGGGCATGGCGCACCGGGGGGACGGGGTCCGCCGAGGGCACGGGGTGCGGGGCGCTCACGGATTCACCTCGAAGGCGCGGGCGCGACGGACCTGGTCCGGGTCGCTCAGGGCGGCCTGGATCTCCTCCTTACGGCCGTTGTCGACGAAGTGGTCGACCTTGACCTCGACGAACAGGGCGTCGGCCCGCACGGCCACGGGGCCGTCCGGGCCTCCGATGCGTCCGACCGCGCTGGAGTAGATCTTCCGCCCGGCGACCGCGGTCACCTCGGCGGCCAGGTGCAGCGTCGTACCGACCGGCACCGGCCGCACGAAGTCGCTCTCCAGCCGGCCCGTCACCGCGATCGTCCGCAACAGCCAGTTCAGCGAGCCCAGCGTCTCGTCCAGGGCGGTGGCCAGCACACCACCGTGCGCAAGGCCGGGGGCGCCCTGGTGGGCGGGCTGCACGGTGAACTCGGCGGTCAGGGTGACGCCCTCGCCCGCCCGCGCCTCCAGATGCAGACCGTGCGGCTGGTCGTGACCACAGCCGAAACACTGTTCGTAATGCGCACCGAGCAACTCGCCGGGCGCGGGTGCGTCGGGATGCCGCACCGGTGTCACGGCATCGACGGGAGGCTGAAGAGCCGCGGAACTACCACTCACAGCCGCAGACCTTACCCGCCCGGCACCACCCTCACCGTCGGCCGCCCTCCGCCCCGGCAGGCGGCGGGCGCCAGGGGTGGGGGCCGTCGGGTCGAACGCCGACCACTGACAACCGACCGCTGACGGGCGGCGGGTGCGGGGCGCGAGGACCGTCAGGTCCACCACCGACCGCAGACGATCGACCACCGGCGAGTGACGGGTACCAGACGCGAGAGCCGTCGGATCCACCACCGACCACGGACAGCTGACCACCGGCAACTGATCGACAACTGACCGACAACTGACGCAGGGGTCACCTGGTCCACCGCAGACAAGCGACCACCGACAACTGACGCAGGGACCGTCGGGTCGCCCGGCGGATCACCCCCGACACCACCCACGCGACGGCATCCAGGCACCCTCACGCCCCCACCCCCCACTTCCCCACACCAACCACCGTCATCGATCACCGTCATCGATCACCACCCGGTGGTACCCAGTCCGACAACCCACCGCATCACCCCACCCCACCCGCCGTCGCCCAAAGCACCGCCCGGTGCCCGCCCCGCCGGCCTGCATCCCCCCTGCGTCCCCCTGGTTCGGGGAGTGGGCGGGGCGCGTGCCAAGCTGGGGCCATGGAGCACTCCGGCACCCCGTACGACGAACGCCTCACCGCCCCCCGCTCATGGTGGCTGATCAGCTTCCTGGTCGGCGTCTCGTTCGCCCTGATCCTGCTCCCCTTCGGCACCCTGCCGATGCTGGGCGGGCTGGCCGGCGGCACGGCCGCCGCCGCGGTCGTGGCCAGCGCCTACGGCTCGCTCCGCATCCGCATCGTGGGCGACCACCTGATCGCTGGCGAGGCGAAGATCCCGGTCACGGCGCTCGGCACGTCGGAGATCCTGGATCCGGAGGAGGCCCGCGCCTGGCGCACTTACAAGGCGGACACCCGCGCCTTCCTGCTGCTGCGCGCCTACATCCCCCGGGCGCTCCGCGTCGAGGTCATCGACCCGGCCGACCCGACGCCGTACCTGTACCTGTCGACCCGCGCCCCGGAGCAGCTGGCGGCGGCGATCGAGGCGGCCCGTAGTCGCGCGGCGACCTGATCGTCCCAGGCCGTCGACGGGCCGCAGCAGCGCCTCGTCAGCGCCCCAGTTCCCCGGTGATGTCCCCGGGTGTCAGCGGTTCCGCGGGAGTCTCCAGCGGGGGCAGCTCGGGCAGTTCGTCCCAGGGGACCTGGATCTTGCGCAGATCGGCGCGGATCCGCGAGGCCAGTTTCTTGGTGTCCCGGCGGTTCATGACCGCCCCGACGGCGGCGCCGACCATGAACGGCATCAGGTTCGGCAGGTCCCGCACCGTCCGCTTCATGATCTGCTGACGCAGTTCGCGTTTCATCTGGCCCCCGAGGGCCGTGTTGATCGTCGACGGCTTCATCACGTCGATCCCGCGCTCCCCCGACCAGGAGGACAGATACGCGGTGCTGCGGGCCATCAGGCCGCCCGGCGGCCGTACTCCGTAGACCTCATGCAGCTCGGCGACCAGCTTCAGCTCGATCGCCGCGACCCCGGTGATCTCCGCAGCCAGTTCGGTCGGCATCGCGGGCGGCACCGGAAGCATCGCCGCCGCGCCGACCCCGGCCCCGACCGTCGAGGTCCCGTGGGCCGCGCCCGCCACGAGCTTGTCCGCGAGCTGCTCGGGCCCGAGGCCCGGGAACTGCCGACGCAGCGTCGCGAGGTCCCGCACGGGGATCCGCGGGGCCATGTCGATGATCCGGTCGGCGAGGTACGCCAGGCCCGCCCTGGCACGACTGCCACCCATGCGGGCACCGTCCCGGGCCAGTTCCCGGGCCTTGCCGCGGATGACCGCGGTCCTTTCCCACGTTCTTCGCTGCGCGCGACCGGGGGCCGCCTCCATCGGTGCGACGGGTGCGGGCTGCTCCGTCGGCGCCGGGCGGTCCCCCCGGTCGGTCGCCGGTTCGAGCGAGGCTCCCTCATCGGATGAGCCCCGCTCGACGTCACGCGCCCCGTACGAGCCGTCCCGCGGCCCATGGTCCGCTCCCCGCAGGGGGAAGCGGCGCTTCCGAGGAGGGGTCGAGCCAGTCACGGCCGACCCACCCTCAGTCGCAGTCGCGGCAGATCGGCTGACCGTTCTTCTCGCGGGCCAGCTGACTGCGGTGGTGCACCAGGAAGCAGCTCATGCACGTGAACTCGTCCTGCTGCTTCGGCAGTACCCGGACCGCCAGTTCCTCGTTCGAGAGGTCGGCGCCGGGCAGTTCCAGGCCCTCCGCGGCCTCGAACTCGTCCACGTCGACAGCGGCGGTCGACTTGTCGTTCCGCCGGGCCTTCAGCTCTTCAAGGCTGTCCGAGTCGACGTCGTCATCGGTCTTGCGTGGAGTGTCGTAATCGGTTGCCATGTCGCTCTCCCCCTCTGGGTGTCTGCGGGTGTCTCCAGCGCACGTAACGCGTGAGAGGCCGGACTTGTGCCCGACCCGAGGCGGAGATTTTGCCTCACATCAAGGTCTGTTACTCAATCGACACCCAACCGAACTCCTCAAGAGTGATCGGCTTGGATGGCGATGGGGACCGTACACGGTCCGGATGCCGCACCTCAAAGGCGTCTCACCGAGTACTTCCCGTGATCAGGACCTCCGGAAACCCGGACTTTCCCGGCTTTACGCCCCGATTTATGATCACGGAGAGTGGATGGCTGGAAATCCGCCCATGTGATCGATCACACAGGCGGAGCCCCGTCGACCCACCCGGAAATTCCGCGCAAAGCGAACATCCCCTCGTGTGTCGGCCACCTCGGTCGAGTTCCTCCGCACTGCGGCCAAGATCCATATCGAGCTCGCATCACATCGGCAGAGCGACCCGCATCACAAGCCCGCCCCCCTCACGCGGTCGCGCCGAGATGTGACCGCCGTGCGCGCGCGTCACGGACCGGACGATGGACAGGCCGAGACCCACCCCTCTGTCGCTGCCCGTGCGCTCCGTACGGAGTCTCCTGAAGGGCTCGAAGAGGTTGTCGATCTCGTACGCCGGCACCACCGGGCCGGTGTTCGAGACGGACAGTACCGCCTGCCCGTGCTGGACCTCGGTGGTCACCTCGACCCAGCCGTCCGCGGGAACGTTGTACCGCACGGCGTTCTGCACCAGGTTCAGGGCGATCCTCTCCAGCAGGACGCCATTGCCCTGGACCACCGCGGGCTTGCACCGGCCCGTGATCCGCACGCCCTTGGCCTCCGCCTCCGCGTGCACCTGATCGATGGCCTGCGAGGCGACCTCGGCGAGGTCCACCGGCTTGCGCTCGACGATCTGGTTGTCGCTGCGGGCCAGCAACAGCAGTCCCTCCACGAGCTGCTCGCTGCGCTCGTTCGTGGCCAGCAGCGTCTTGCCCAGCTGTTGCAGCTCCACGGGCGCGTTCGGGTCGGACAGCTGCACTTCGAGGAGCGTGCGGTTGATCGCGAGCGGGGTGCGCAGCTCGTGCGAGGCGTTCCCGACGAAGCGCTGCTGCGCCGTGAACGCCCGTTGCAATCGCTCCAGCATGTCGTCGAAGGTGTCCGCCAGCTCCTTCAGTTCGTCGTCCGGGCCGTCCAGCTCGATCCGCCGGGACAGGTCCGAGCCGGCCACCGCGCGCGCGGTGCGGGTGATCCGGCCGAGCGGCGACAGCACACGGCCGGCCATCGCGTAGCCGAACGCGAAGGCGATCACGGCGAGGCCCAGCAGGGCCAGCAGCGAGCGGCTGAGCAGGTCGTCCAGGGCGACCTGGCGCTGATGGTCGACGCACTGGCTGATCGCGTCGTTGAAGTCGGACAGCGGCAGGCTGGAGGTGTTGATCGCCGGGCAGTCGTCGCTGGAGATCTTGAGCGCCGTAAAGCTGACGATCTTGAACAGTGGCTGGTTGCCCGTGCTGATCGCCTGCGCGGCCAGCAGGTAGATGATCGACAGCAGCAGGATACCGGCGATCAGGAACATGCCGCCGTACAGCAGCGTCAGACGTATCCGGATGGTCGGGCGGAGCCAGGGGAACGGCGGCTGGGGTCGGCGTGGATCCCAGGTGGGCTTCGGAGGCGCCTGCGGGGACGCGGGGGTCGCTGCCACGGTGGGTCAGATCCGATAGCCGGAGCCGGGGACGGTCACGATGACCGGCGGCTCGCCCAGCTTGCGACGCAGGGTCATGACCGTCACCCGCACGACGTTGGTGAACGGGTCCGTGTTCTCGTCCCATGCCTTCTCCAGGAGCTGCTCCGCGGAGACCACGGCGCCCTCGCTGCGCATCAGCACCTCCAGTACGGCGAACTCCTTCGGCGCGAGCTGGACCTCCTTGCCGTCCCGGAAGACCTCGCGGCGATTCGGGTCGAGCTTGATGCCGGCCCGCTCCAGAACGGGCGGCAGGGGCACGCTGGTGCGCCGGCCGAGGGCACGCACGCGTGCGATCAGCTCACTGAACGCGAAGGGCTTGGGCAGATAGTCGTCGGCGCCGATCTCCAGGCCCTCGACACGGTCGCTGACGTCGCCGGACGCGGTGAGCATCAGCACGCGCGTGGGCATGCCCAGCTCGACGAGCCGACGGCAGACGTCGTCGCCGTGCACAAGCGGGAGGTCGCGGTCGAGGACGACCACGTCATAGTCGTTGACGCCGATGCGCTCCAGGGCGGCCGCACCGTCGTACACGACGTCGACGGCCATGGCCTCCCGGCGCAGTCCGGTGGCCACCGCATCCGCGAGCAATTGCTCGTCCTCGACGACGAGTACGCGCACGTCGTATGTCCTTCCTGTGTCCACCCGCGTAGCGCAACCGTGGCCGCACGGGCGGGGCTCCTCGTGGGGTGTGACTCCATCCTGCCCTTTTCGGCCATAAGTCGGCTGTAAGACGGGTGACCGGGCCGGAGGGATCGGCGTCCTGGAGCGGGAATGCCAGATTTTCTCCTTCGGTTGAGGTTTCCACTGAAGAGAGTGGGGGGAGGACGGCTTTACACCCCGCGATCACGCTCTGCATGTGCCGCAGCACCATGTGGTACGTCGCGTTCCGCTTCCCGCAGAGCGGGTGTGGGTGTCCGGCACCGTCGCCGCCCAGCACGGGCAGCGCTGGGCACCCGCAGGAGACGTGATCGCCCCTTCCCAACGGCACACCCCCGTGCCACCGACCCACGACCCAGGACGAGGGGGCGCAGCATGGACGCATTCACCGCAGGACTTCTGCAGCGCATAAAGGCGACCGAGTCCGATCTGTCCAGGGCTCGCGACGAGGGCGACGACTTCCTCGCCGAGGTGGAGCAGGCCGAACTCGACGACCTGCACCGCCTCGCCGCCGAACACGGTGTGGAGGTCGGCGCGACCAGCGTCTGACAGCCCATAGCGCAACGGCAGGACCCCGGCGAATCCAGCGCCGGGGTCCTGCTCTTATTGGGTCGGTCGCCTGCGGGGCGGCAAAGCCGGTGGTGGGAGCCCGATCCTGCTCAGTCCTTCGGGCCTCCGCGCGTTCGGGCTCCCACCACCGGCGCGCCCCTTCAGCCCCCTCCCTGGCCGA
>NZ_JBSGBN010000148.1:0-24235 GCF_053601275.1 Streptomyces sp. NPDC004752
CCGTGTCCCAGTCGATCGGCGGTTCGGTCTCCCCCTTCGGGTTGGGGGCCTCGTTGCAGTCGCCGCCGCCGACGAAGGCCGCTCCCTGGTCGGCGGGCCGACCTGTGGGTGCCGACCCTGCGCTCGCCCCTGCTGAAGACATGGGTCCAGGGCCGGGTGCCGTACCCCGCCGGGCCGGTCGACCGCGTGGGCGACCAGTGGGGACACGACCAGCGCGGCCGGCGAGGCTGAAACCGCCCGGCCATCGGGGCCGGCGCCCGCGCGGCGCCGACCGTATCCGGCCCCTCGGCAACATGGCGATCGCCGAGCCGTATGGCGTGCGTTCCGGTCGTCGGCCCGGCGCGTCGGCGGTAGCCCGCGCATCCGGGTGACAAACCCGCAGCCCCAAGGGCGCCAGGGTCGCCCACCGCACCGAAGGACGCATCCGGACAGCCGTCTTTCACCCGAACGGCTCAGCGTTCATCCGCACTGATGTGCGCGGTCACCCATCTGGACGCAGGCTGAAACCGTTCCTGCCACGGACACGCCACAGGCTGATCACTACTCCCCTGGGAGGCCAGGTGATCCTGCTAGCCCTGCTCGTCCCCGTAGCCCTCCTGCTTCTCATATTCGCGATGCAGGCACTGGAGGACCTCCTCTTCCCTCCGCCCCCTGAGCCTCCCGCACCCCCACCGGAGGACTACGTCCCCGAGCAGTCGGCATCGGCCTGATGGACACACGGCATCGGCCTGATGGGTATACGGGCCGTTCACGGCGATCCAGTCGGCCGCGTGCCCGGGGTGAGGCGACGGCGATCACCTGACCGGCCGCGCTGCGGCCACTGGTGGGCGCTGTGGTGAAGGTGCCGACGCTGCGTTCCTATCCGACATGGGGCGGTTCCGGGTGCCGGAGAGCACCGGAACCGTCCCCGCGAGGCCCGGGGTCACTCCTCTCGTTCGTACTCCGCCTGTGCGTTGCGGTTGAGCAGGTCGTCCTGGGCCGAGCGGTAGATGTCGCGGACGAACTGGCGGGCGTGGTCCCTGTCCATCGCCGTGCCCTGTTCGCTGACGAGGCGGTCCGTCCACTCCTGGACCGTCTTCTCCATATTGGTGTCGTCACCCTTGGCCATGGTTCTCCTCCTCCTGGGGCCGGGGCCGCCACGGTCCGCGGGGCCGGCGGCTTCCCGGTCATAGGAGAGTGTCCGTACGCCTCACACGCTAGATCCGCCCGCTGCGCTCGGCGACTCGTGTTCTGCGCGGCAGCCGGGCGGGGCGACCGCGCGCCTCGGCGGCGGCGCGGCGCAGTCCGTGGTCGAAGAGGGTCAGGAGCAGGAACAGCGCACCGGCGCCGAGCATGAACCAGGCCAGATGGTGCAGCCCGGCGGTGTCGGCGTGCTGCCCGAAGGCCGACGCGGTGGCGACGGAGGCGATCATCGAGCCCAGGTAGATGAAGGTGCGCAGCAGCCCGGCGGACGAGCCCATGCGCTCGCGGTCGGCCTGGTGGTAGACCGAATTCTGCAGGGCGAGGTTGTTGAGCCCCTGTGGCACGCCGAAGAGCAACCCGACGACGAGCAGCATCCAGATCGGGCTTGCGGCGCCCAGCAACAGGATCAGCGCGCACGCGACGATCTGTCCCATGGCGCCGACGACGAGCTTGCCCAGGATGCTCCTGCGGCGGCCGGTGAGCGCGGATATCCCGATGCCCACGAGGAACAGCGGGAGTTGTACGAGTCCGGCCTGGGACGGCGAAAGTCCGCGGCCCTCCTCGGCCCACTGGGTGAAGCCGTACAGGAAGGCGTAGGACACGGTGTACGCCACCAGGCCACGGGCATAGGTGGCCAGCAGGGGCGTGTTGCCGCGCAGGACCCGCAGGTCGATGAAGGGCACGGCGGTGCGCAGTTCGCGCAGGGTGAAGGCGACGGCCGCCGCGACGGTGACCACGGGCAGGTACCAGGTACGCGGGTGCGGGTTCATCAGGAACAGCAGGAGCGCGACGAGCGTCGCGGCGAACAGGGCCATGCCGGGCAGGTCCAGTGCGGCGGCGTGCCGACCGCGACTCGGCCGGGGACCGGCCGGCTTGGGCAGGCGGAGCGCGCCGAGCAACAGGGCGACCGCGGCCAGCGGGATGTTGAGGGCGAAGGTGGCGCGCCAGCCGCCCACGCCGATCAGCAGTCCGCCGAGGGAGGGGCCGATCACGGCGATGGTCTGGCCGGCGATCGCGAGCAGGGTCAGCACCCCGGCGGGACTGTCGTTGCCGGTCCGTTCGGCCTCGCTGCGCAGCAGGGACATCGCCGCCGGATATCCGGCGCAGGTGCCGAAACCCAGGAGGACGCGCGCGCCGATCAGCACGCCGAGGTTCGGGGCGAAGGTGCCGGCCAGGCCGGCGACGCCGACCAGGGAGGTGCTGATCAGGAACAGCCGCCGAGGCCCGAAGAGGTCGATGAGCCGCCCGACGACGGGCTGCCCGAGGGCGGTCGCGAGATAGAGCGCCGAGACCAGCCAGGCCGTCTGCGACGGTGGCGCGCCGAAGGCCACCCCGATGAGCACGAGGGCGACCGCGACGATGGTCGAGTTGATCGGGTTGAGAATCGAACCGACGATCATCGGCGGGATGAGCCTGCGGTCGAAGCGTTCCGCCGGACCGCCGCTCGTGCCCTCCGCGCTCTCTTGGGTCTCGGCCAACTGCCGTGGACGGCCGGGGTCGCTCACGCGTGGATCACCCTTTCCAGGATGGCCATCGCCGCGATCACGAGCTGCCGCTCCTCCCCTGTGCACCGCTCCTGCAACGCTCCGGCCAGCCATTCCTGACGGGCCTGCCGGTCGCCCTCGGCGCGGGCGCGGCCGGCGTCGGTGAGCACGACGAGCCGACGTCGGCGGTCCGTGGGGTCGGGTCGGCGTGCTACGAGTCCGAGCCGGTCCAGGGCCTCCACGGTGGCCGCCATGGACTGATGACGGACGCCCTCGACGGCGGCGAGGTCGCTCGTCGCGGCGGGACCGTCCTTGACGAGCCGGGCGAGCACGGACACCTGGGCGAGGGTGATGTCGTCGGCGTCGGAGACACTGCGCACCCGGCGGCGCAGGCGGCCCACCACCACGCGGACGTCCTGCGCGGCGCGCACGGCCGACTCCGACGGCTGGTTGCGGTCGTTGCCCATGCATCCACCGTAATTTACACAGGGTCACCTGTACAGTTTTCCCTGCACAGTTTTGCCTGCCTTTACCGAGCCGCCCACCCGTCGGCGCCGGGCGTACGGCTCGTCAGAGGATGGGGCGGGATCTGGCCGTGATGAGGTCGGCGTCGTCCAGGACCAGAAGGGCGAGGGCGCTGCCGAGGTCCGCCGGGACCGACCGGCGCTCGATGGTCCGCGGGATCGTCATCCGGGCGAACTCCTCGTGGCCGCCGGGCCGTTCGTCCGGGCTCGGGTCAGGATGGCCGCCGCGGGTCAGGACGGGCTGGTACGGAGCGTCGCCCAGACGACCCGGCCGTCTCCTCCGCGAGGCCGGCTCACCCCCCAGCGCTCCGACTCGGACTTGACGATCAGCAGACCGCGTCCGCTCTCGTCGTCGAAGTCGGCTCGTTGCGGCGTCGGGGCCGACGGGCCGCCGCCCTCGTCCGCGACCTGTATCAGCAGCCGCTCCCGCGTTGCCTCGACCCGGCACCGGATCACCCTGCTGTCCGTGTGCACCACTGCGTTGGTGAACAGCTCGCTCATCAACAGGGCCGCCGTATCCCGTGCCGTCGCGCCGACACCCCAGGACGTGAGGTGTTCCCCAACGAGGCGACGGGCCTCACGCACGGCGCCTCCCTCCGCCGGCAGAACGAACGCCGCGTGGCGTGCCCCCGGTTGGAGAGCGGGCAGCGCATCTGTGGTGGCGGCGTCCAGTGAGGCCACGACTGATTCCTAACCTGGGGGGTGCGTGCCGGACACGACCACACGGTGCGGGAGGGGCGGGGAGGTGTGCAGCGCCCATGACGGATCGGCCGGCGGCCCGGCACCCCGGCCACGTACGCCGGACTGCCGCCGCTGGCCAGGGTTGAGCACTGATACACCGTCACTATGCGTGCCTCACAGATAACTTGGCAACCCCTCACTTTGCACAGTGCACGGTGTGGGTGTGCAGTCTGCCCGTGTTGCGAGGGTCGTGGCACACTGCTGATCGACCTGGTGATCGAGGAGGCAACGGAGTGAGCGCACCGCGATCAGCCCCGACCGTTCTGCAGATGGTGCTGGGCCGACGGCTGCAGGAACTGCGCCGGGCCAAGGGCCTGTCCACGCAGGACGTCGGCACAAGGCTGCACCAGGCGCACACCACGGTCGTCAGGATGGAGCAGGCCAAGGTCGCCCTGAAGTGGACGACGGTCAAGGCGATGCTGGAGATCTACGGTGTCGGGCAGGCCGAGGCCGAGGAGTTCCTGGGTCTGACCGTCAAGGCCAACGAGCCAGGGTGGTGGCAGGGTTACCGTGACGCGCTGCCCGGCTGGTTCGGGGTGCACGTCAGCCTGGAGAACTCGGCGACCCGGATTCGTGGTTACGAGCCCCATGTGGTCCCGGGCCTCCTCCAGACCGAGGACTACGCGCGCGGGGTGCTCGGCCCGAACCGCCCCCGCCCGACGCCGGCGGAGCTGGACCGGCGCGTGGCACTGCGCATGCAGCGCCAGACCCTGCTGACCCGGCGGAACCCGCCGGCGCCGGACCTGTGGATCGTCATCGACGAGACCGTCCTGCGGCGCCCGGCCGGCCCGCCCGAGGTGATGCGGGGCCAAGTCGACCATCTCATCGAGGTGATGGAGCTGCCGAACGTGACCCTTCAGGTGCTCGCGTTCACGGCCGGGCTGCACCCGGGTGCCTTCGGCCCCTTCACGCTCTTCCGATTCCCGATGCCGGACTTCCCGGACATCGTCGGCATCGACAACCTCAGCAGTGCCACATACAGCGAGGACGAGGAGGAGGTGGCCGTGCACCGCGAGGTGCTCGACCGGATGAGCTCCCAAGCCATGTCCACGGCCCGCACCAGGGAGTTCCTGCTGGACGTCCGCAAGGAGCTGGACCGATGAAGCATGCCATGAACGCCGCCGGGGAGCTGGGCACCGAAGGCTGGCGCAAGCCGTGGAGCGGCAGCGACAACGGCAACTGCGTCGAGGTGAAGCAACTCGGCGGTGGCCGGGTCGCGTTGCGGCAGTCCACCGACCCACAGGGCCCGGCCCTGGTCTGTCCCTCCTACGCCATGTCCGAGTTCATCGCCGGAGTCAAGGCCGGGGCCGCGGACTTCCTGGTCGGCTGAGCACAAGGATCACGATGCACAGAAGCGGAGGGCCGAAGTGACAGAAGACGGTTTCAGCGCGGCCGATATCGACACCAGCAAGCCTCACTCGGCACGCATGTACGACTACTTTCTCGGCGGCAAGGACAACTATCCCGTCGACTGGGCCGCGGCGAAGCAGGTGATCAACCACTTCCCCGCGGTCAAGGACATGGCCCGGACCAACCGGGACTTCATGCAGCGGGCCTCCCGGCTGCTGGCGCGGCGCGGAATCCGTCAGTTCCTCGACATAGGAACCGGGATACCCACGGCGCCCAACCTCCACCAGATCGTGCAGGAGGTCGTCCCCGACGCCCGGGTGGTGTACGCGGACAACGATCCGATCGTTCTCCGGCACGCGCAGGCGTTGCTGCACAGCACGCCGGAGGGACGGACCGCGTATGTCGAGGGCGATGTCAGGAACCCCGGAGAGATCATCGAGGCGGCGCGGGAGGTGCTCGACTTCGACCGGCCGATCGCCCTGTCCCTGGTGGCCCTTCTGCACCTGGTGGGAGACGAGGACGACCCCTACGGCATCGTGACACGACTGCTGGAGCCCCTGGCGTCCGGAAGCCATGTGACGCTCTCCCACGCGACGGGGGAGTTCGACCCCGACACCTGGGCGCGGGTGGTCGAGGTCTACCGCAAGTCGGGCACACCGGCGCAGGTCCGCTCGCGCGAGGAGTTCTCCCGGTTCTTCACGGGGCTCGAACTCATCGACCCGGGCCTGGTACTGGCCGACCTGTGGCACCCGGAGCCGACGGGACAGCCCGACCGTGACGCACAGATCCCGCTGTACGTGGGCGTGGCCGTGAAACCGTAGGCACGGTTCTGGGTCGGCAGCGTCACGAGTCCCCTCGGTGCGGCGACCGCCTTCCGGTCGAACGGACTTCGTGAGCGATCTGCTCCGCGCGCGGCATCGAAGGCGCTGGGGACGCCGGGGACGCCGGGGACGCCGGGGACGCCGCGTCGATCCGGGCACTGGGTCGAGCCGTCAGGCAGTCGGCGTGCTGGGACGAGTTGTCAGGCGGTCGGACGGTGCGGGTCGGGAAGTCGCGTGGACGGGGCGACGCGTACCGCCTGGTGGGTCCGTCGGCTCGATGCCCGGCGGGTGGGCGCACATGGGGATTCCCTCTCCCGGGTGAGCGTCGCTCACACACCGCGCAGCGCCTCGCCGTCCGCCGGTCGCTCTGGCCATCATGCGGCGGTGACTTCTCCGTTCCCCCACCCCACCGGCCGACACCGCGCCTGCCGCACCGCGGGCCGGCGGCGCGCCGTGCTCACCGTCGGCCTCGGTGCGCTCGCCCTGCTCTCCTCGCTCACGCCCGGGTCCGCGACGTCAGCCGCGGCCCATCCCACGGACAGCCGCGCGGCGCCGGGCTCCGCGCCCCGCACGGTCGGCCCGGCCCTGCCCCGACCGGTCACCCTGGCCGAGGCCCGCACGGACGCCCTCCTGCGCTCCCTCCGCCACAGCCCCGCCCGGCTGCGCGGCTTCTTCCGGGACCTGCCCAAGGGCGGTGACCTGCACAACCATCTCTTCGGCGCGGTCCGGACCGAGTACCTCGTCAAGCTCGCCGCCGACGACGGCCTGTGCGTCGACGCCCGCACGATGACCGCCGTCGTACCACCCTGTGACCCCGGCACCCGGCGGCCCGCCGCGGATGCCCGCACCGACCCGGCCTTCCGCGAGGCGATCCTCGCAGCGTGGTCGATGCGGGACTTCCCGCCGCACCAGCTCGGCCACGACCACTTCTTCGCCACCTTCGACAAGTTCGCCCTGGTCGCCGGGCGCCATCAGGGCGCGGTGCTCGCCGAGGTCGCCGATGACGTGGCGGAGAACAACCAGTCCTATCTGGAGACCATGGTCCAGCCTGCCGCCGACGCGACCGACCGGCTCGCCGACGAGGTCGGCTGGGACGACGATCTCGCCCGGCTGCACCGCAGGCTCCTCGCCGACAGCAGGCTGGACCAGTTGGTCGCCGCCGCGCGCAAGGAGACCGACGGCGTCGACGCCGAGTTCCGCGCCGCCGCCCGCTGCGGCACCAGCAGGCCCCGACCCGGCTGCCGACCGACCGTCCGCCTGATCTACCAAGCCCTGCGGGCCAGTTCGCGCGAGCGTGTCTTCACCCAGCTCGCCCTCGGCATGCGGCTGGCCGAACGCGACCCGCGCTACCTCGCCGTCGACCTGGTCCAGCCCGAGGACTGGCCCGACTCCCTGCGCAACTACCGTCTGCAGATGCGCATGCTCGCCTTCCTGCGCACCCGGTACCCGCACGCCCATGTCACCCTGCACGCCGGCGAACTGTGGACCGGGCTGGTCAAACCCGAGAACCTGACCTTCCACATCGACGAGGCGGTCCGTGTCGCCCGCGCCGAACGCATCGGCCACGGAGTCGATTTCGGTTTCGAGAACGACCGGCGGGACCTGGCCCGCACCATGGCCGCCCGCCAGGTCGCCGTCGAGGTCCCGTTGACCAGCAACGCGCAGATCCTGGGCGTCAAGGGCCGTGAGCACCCCTTCGAGACCTACCGCGCCTACGACGTGCCGACGGTCCTGGCCACCGACGACCCCGGCGTGTCCCGCATCGACATCAGCCACGAGTACCAGTACGCCGCAGTCACCTACGGCCTGTCGTACCCGGAGTTGAAGGATCTGGCACGGGCCTCCCTGCAGTACGCCTTCCTGCCGGGCGGGAGCGTCTGGCAGGGCAACCCGACCGCCACCGGCTACCGCCCCGTCGCCGGCTGCCGGGGCGAGACGCTCGGCGGCGACACCCCCGGCCCGCGCTGCCGTCGACTGCTCGCCGCCAGCCCCAGGGCGCGGGTGCAGTGGCGCCAGGAAGCCGCCTTCACCGCCTTCGAGCACACCAGCCGCCACGGCTGAACACATGGCCCACAGCGCATCAGTTCCCCGATCGAACGCCACGGCTCCCCCGGCCTCGGCACGGCGCCGTGCGGTGCGGTCCGTCGTGCCGCCGTCTCACGTCGTCGGTGTGGGCGGCGGGCAGGCCGGGGTGGCATCCGTGGTGCCGGGGGCGGCGGGGGACGGGCTCGGTGCGGGATCGGAGCAGGACGGCTCGGGCATCGGATCGCCGGGATCCGGGGAGGGGGACGGGGCCGCGGAGTCGGTGGGATCCGGGGTGGCCGAGGAGCCTGCGGTCGGGGAGCCGGACGGGTCCGGCACGGGCGGCTCCCCGGGCGAGTCCGACGGGTCCGGGCCCGTCGTGGCCGTCGCGGAGGGGGACGGGCCGGGGCCCGGCGGGTGCGAGGCGGAGCGAGTGGGGGTGGGGGTGGGACCGCCCGGGTCGGGGCCGATGACGATCCCGCCGCCCGTGCCGCCGCCCTCACCGTCCACGGGCCCGGTCGGCTCGGTGTCGCCGCCGGCGCCCGGGGACCGCGGGATGACACCCTCGCCGTCGGGCACGCTGTGCGCGCCCCGCCGGTGGAAGTCGAGCCACTGCCGGACCAGGTCCAGATAGGTGCGCGAGTAGTTGTAGCTGAGGATCGCCCGATCCAGGTCCGCGGCCCGGCCCAGGTCACGGTCCCCCGCGCACAGGTAGTGCCCGGCCGCCAGGGCCGCGTCGAAGACGTTGTTCGGGTCGGCGCGGCCGTCAGCGTTGCCGTCCACGCCCCACCGGGCCCAGGTCGAGGGCAGGAACTGCATCGGACCCACCGCCCGGTCGTACACCGGGTCGCCGTCATGGACGCCGCCGTCGGTGTCCCGGATCAGGGCGAAGCCCCGTCCGTCGAGCGCCGGGCCGGTGATCCGGCCGAGGGTCGTGCCGTCGCGGTCGACGGCGCCGCCGCGCGCATGGCCCGATTCCACCTTGCCGATCGCGGCGAGCAGTTCCCAGGGCAGCCGACAGCCCGGGTCCGTACGACCGACGGCAGACTCGGCCGCGCGATAGGCGCGCAGGACGGTCACCGGGATGCCCGCCGCCACTCCGATCCGGGTGATCTCCCCGGCACTGTACGGGATCTGAGGGCTCGTCAGGGGCGGCAGTTCCGTGTGGTACGAGTCGTCGCCGAGCGGGGCGAGATCCGCGTAGGGGGTGCCCGTGGCCGGGGTGGGTGTGTCGTCGGTGGCCCGTCGGCCGGGGCCACCGTCGGCGCTCGACACGAGAGCGGGCGCCTGTGAGGCGGTGAGGGCCGCCACGGCCAGGGCGGCGACGGCGGTGGCCCGCAGGCCCCGTACGGTCCGGGCCTGCGGGCGGGGTAGGCGGCGTGCGGGCACGGGTGTCGCTCCCTTGTCGACGGGGCCGGATACCGGTGTGCACGCCCCCGGCCGGTGGCGCCGGAACCGTCAGCGGCCGAAGGTGTCGATGCCGGAGAGGAGCCAGTGCCCGTCGCGGCGTACCACGTCGACTGCGAGCATGGCCCCGGCGTAGGTGCCGCCGTCCACGGACTGCCTGTCCTTCGTGTCCGCCGCGCTCTTGTCCCCGGCGGTACTGACGCTGCTCTGGTCGGCGTAGACCAGGACGCGGGCCCGGTCGCCGTCGACGCGTTCGACCGCGCTGTCGGTGACGGTGGTGGTGATCACCGCTTTCTGCTGGTCGGCACGGGCCCGGACGTCGGCGAGCAGGGCCTTGTGCTGGGCGACGGCCTTCCCGGTGAGGAGGTCCTTCGTGGCCTTCTCGAAGGCGGCGGGATCGGCGTGGTCGTACGAGAAGAGCGCGGCGACCGCCTTCGCCGTCTGCCCCCGGATCTCGCTGGTGCGGGCGGGGTCGGTCAAGGCGGTGTTACGCAGGGCCGGGCCGTCGCGGAGGGTCTCGGCGCGGGCGTGCGCCCAGCCGGCGAAGCCGCCGAGGACTAGGGTCAGCAGGCACAGCAGGGACAGGCCGACGGCGCGGGACGGGCGGCGGATCCGGTTCCGGCCGCCCGTCGCGTCCGACCGGTTCGCCCCATGAGCCCCATCCGCCCGATTCACGCGGTCCGCCAGATACGTGTCGTCCACCGGGTCCGTGTCGTCCGCCGGGTCCGTGTCGTCCGGCTTCGCCGTCCCGAAGGCCGCGGACCGGCGGGGGGACGCGGGCGACGCGGCGCGCTCGGGCAGCACCGCGAGCCCGGAACGGGACCGGTCCGGCGTGGCCGCGGCGGGGCCGGTCTCGTCGGCCGGACGGCCGGGATCACCCGGACCGCCCGAAACGCCCAGAACACCCGGAACGCCCGGAACGGGTCCGGGCCCAGGCGCCGTGGGCCGGGCTTCGCGTGCCTGGCGTCGACGCTGGCGGTTGATGTGGTGACGGGTCGTCGACATCGGGTGTGTCCTCTCGTGCGGCCGGTTCGCGCGGCGCGGGTCCGGGTCAGCCGGCTGACGTGCCGCCCACGGGCGCCTGGCCCAGGGCGCTGAGCTTCCATCGGCCGCCGGTCCGGGTGAGTTCGCCGAGCATGCGGCTGTCCTTGTCGGTGCTCTCCCCGTCCGACGCCTTCACGGTCACCCGCAGGGCGACGAGGACCCGGGCGCGGCCGGCCCGGTCGTCGAGTTCGGTGACGGCGCCGGACAGCACCCGGGCCGTGGTGACCGTCTTCGCCGTCCTCACCTGCGCGGAGAACTCCGCACGTCCGGAGGCTAGTTGGTGGTGGAGGTCACCGGTCGTCGAGGACTCCCACAGATCGAGGCCGCGCTGCACGTCACGGTGGTCGAGTGTGTTCAGGTTCTGCACGGCCTGTTCACCGGCGGCGAGTGCCGCGTCGCGCTGTGCGGCGTACTTCGCCGAGTCGTCGTGTGCCGCCGCGTACCAGTCCCAGCCCGTCCACGCCGCGAACCCGCCGGCGATCAGGGCGAGTGCCAGGGCCAGTACCGGCAGCGTCCGGGCTCCGGTGACGGCGCGGGCCGCGCGTTTCATGGGGTGCTCCCGTCTCCCGCGCACGTTCAGCGGGTCCTGATGTCGACGATCCGCCACTGGTCGTGCTCCCACCGTGCGGTGACGGTGAGTTGGGCCGCCGCCATGGTGGCCGTGGCGTTGTCGCGGCGGGAGACCTGGTCGAGGAAGACCAGCAGTCGGGCGCTGTGGCCGTCGAGTTCGATCACTCCGACGCGCACGGCCTGGGTGCTCAGGGTGACGCGCTGCTCGGTGAGCTGAGCGCGGATCCGGCCGAGGAGTTCGGTGTACTGGCGGGCGGCCCGGCCGTCGAGGACGGAGCGCGCGGAGCGCTCGGCGGCATCGAGGCCGTCGGGGGTGTACGAGAAGACGCGGGCGAGGGCCGTTCCGATGTCTCCCGCGACGCGGGTGGTCGCCTCGGTGTCGGTCAGTGCGCGGTTCCGGGCCGAGGCGGTGGACCTCAACTGGTGGGCGCCGTAGAAGAATCCGCAGCCGGTGAGGACGAGGGCCGCGGCGAGCACGGCGACCGCGGCGCGCCGCAGCCGGACGCTCGGGCGACGCCGGGCAAGGGCCTCGCCCTCCTCCGACTCATCCCTGAACGCTTCGCCCGCCACGTCCCGCAACGCCGCCGCCTCCGCCTCCCACCGCGACGTCGCCTCCGCGTCCGCCTCCCGCCGCGCTGCCGCCTCCGCGCCCCGCTTCGCCGCCGCCTCCGCGCTCTCCGACGCCTCGACCACCACGCCCCGCGGACCGGTATCCCGCCCCGCCCGCGAAGTGCCGTCCACGGGCACAGTCCCGGACTCCGGCGAGGGCGCCCCGCCCACCGCCTTCCGCAACGCCGCCGCCGTCTCCGCCTCCCACGAGCCCTCCGGCACTTCCACCGCCACCTTCCGCAGCCCGGTATCCCGCCGCGCCCGCGAAGTGCCGTCCACGGGCGCGGTCGCAGACTCCGGCGGGGGTGTCCCGGCCGTCGCCGCGGTGGGTTTCGGGGTGCTCTCGTCGTGCCGGAGCCGCGTCATCGCTCGTCCTCCTCCGCCGCCGTCCGCGCGAGCGGTACCGCGCTCAGTGCCCGCACCTTCCACTCCCCCGCGGCCGTGCGGGCGAGCACCGCCTCCAGGCGCTTGCGGTCCGTGCTCGGCGGCTTCGACCCGGCCGGTGTGACCTCGACGCGTACGGCCGCGATCAGCTTGGCCGTGCCGGCGCGCGGGTCCAGGGCGGTGACGGCTGCCTCGGTGACCGTGCCGCGGGCCGACGCGCCGGTGCGGGGCTCGGTGCGGCCCAGTTCGTCCCGGAGCGGGCCGGTCGACGCAGCGCGCCAGGCCCGGATGCCGGCCCGCGCCCGCTCCCGGGAGGAGGCGTCGAGCGTGGTGAGCACGGCAACGGCCCGGCGGCCGTCGGCGAGCGCCGCGTCCCGTTCCCCGCCGTAGGCGAGCCCGTCGTCGCCGCGGGCCTGCGCATACGTCCACGCACCGGTGCCGCAGAGCCCCAGCGCCAGGGCGAGCCCCGCGGCCGCGATGATCCGCGCGGGCCTCATCGGGCGTCCGCCGCAGCCGGATCGAGGAGGGCCGCGAGGTCCGTCGGGGCGCCGTCGCCCAGGCCCGGCAGGGCGAGCGCGCCCGGCAGCGGCACGGCGGCGGCCGGTCCGGTGCTGCCCGACGGCAGCGAGGGCGGCGTGACCGGGTCGGGCACCGGGCCGCCCCGGGGCGCGTTCGCCGAGCCGCGTACGTTGGTGCCGCTCGCGGCCGGGGCGGTGCACGAGGCGCCGGTGTTGAGCGGGGGCGCGGTGCCCAGGTCGAGTCCGTCGCGGTATCGGGTGCCGCCGTAACCGGCGGTGCAGGGCAGGGGTTTGAAGAAGGTGACGGCCATGCCGAGGTTCACCTTTCCTCCGTCGACGGCGGTGGCGCCGGCGGACACGGCCGCCGGGTAGGTCACGAGCAGTTCCTCGATGCCGCGCTGCCGGGTGACGGCGATCTCGGAGGTGGTCAGCAGGTTGGCGAGGACCACGCCCAGGCCGGGGTCGAGGTCGCGCAGGACACCGCTCACCTGGGTGGCGGCATCGGGGGCGACGGTGAGCAGACGGCGCAGGTCGGTGTCGGATCCCTTGAGGGTGCGGGCCAGTCGCTCGGCCCCGGTGGCGAAGTCACGGACGGCCCGCGCCTCTTCGGCCTGGGTGCGCAGCACGGTCTCGCCGTCGTCGATGAGCCGGCTGGTGGACGGCAGCGCGCGGTCGGCGGCCTCGACGAAGGCGCTGCCGTTGTCCAGGAGCACCTGGAGGTCGTCGCCGTGGCCCTCGAAGGCCCTGCCGAACTCGTCTACGACCGTGCGCAGATCGTCCAGCGGCACCGACCGGGCGAGAGAGTCGACACTGGAGAGCACGTCAGTGACGGGCGCGGGCACCTCGGTGTCGGCCTGTTCGATCCGGGCGCCATCGGCGAGATGGGGTCCGGTGTCGCTCTTCGGCCGCAGGTCGATGTACTGCTCACCGACCGCGGACAGCCCGGCCACCACGGCGCGGGTGTCGGCGGGGATGCGCGGCGCGGACTTCTTGATGCGCAGTTCGGCGACGACGCCGTCCGCGGTGAGCCCGATGGGGCCGACCCGGCCCACCGACACCCCGCGGTAGGTGACGTCGGAGTGGGTGAACAGGCCACCGGTGCGCTGGAGTTGGACGTTCACGGTGTAGTAGTCGGCGACGCCGATGTAGCGGCCGAGGTCGGCGTAGCGGATGCCGACGAAGCCGAGCACGAGGACGGCGATGACCAGGAAGGCCAGGTTCTTCAGGCGTACGGCGAGGGTGATCACGGCGTGCCGCCTCCGTCCCGGGCGGGCGTGGTGACGTACGGCAGCGGCAGCGGTGCCGACGTCGGGGCCCGGGAGGCGGGGGCGGCCCCGCCGGACCCCTGGGCGGGGCTCTTCCCGCGGGTCGTGTCGGGTGCGCCCGGCGCGGCGGCGGAGGGTGAGGGCGTGTTCCGCGGCACCAGCGGCGGGATGATCCGCGTTCCGGGGGCGGCGACCATGCTCAGATACACATTGAGGTAGTCGCCCTTGACGCCCCGCAGTACCGCGTCGGTGAACGGGTAGGTGAGCAGGGCCTGGAGCGAGTCGGGCAGGTCGGTACCCGCGTCCGCGAGTGCCCGCAGGCCGGGTGCGAGGGCCTTGAGATCGGCGACCATGTCGTCCTTGCTCGCGTTGACGGTGGAGACGGCGACATCGGACAGCGTGTCCAGGGAGCGCAGCATGGTCAGCAGCGAGCCGCGCTGTTCGTCCAGGGTCCTCAGGCCGGGCGAGAGGTCGGTGAGGACCGTCCGTACGTCGTCCTTGCGGCCCGCGAGGGTGGCGGCGAGCCGGTTGACGCCGTCGAGGGCGTCGGTGATGTCGCCGCGGTGTTCGTCCAGGTCGGTCACCAGCGTGTCGACCCGTTTGAGCATCGAGCGGACCTCGGGCTCGCGTCCGCCGAGGGCGGCGTCGAGTTCCTTGGTGATGGTCTTGAGCTGGTTGACGCCGCCGCCGTTGAGCAGCAGGGACAGCGCGCCGAACACCTCCTCGACCTCGGTGTTGCGGCCGGTGCGGGACAGCGGGATGACGCTGCCGTCGCCGAGCCGGCCGGCGGCGTTCGACGCGCTGGGCGCGATGAGCTGGATGTACTTCTCGCCGAGCAGACTGGACTGCTCCAGCCGGGCGCCGGCGTCGGCGGGCAGCCGCACCTCGCCGTTGATCTTCATGGTGACGCGGGCGGCCCGGCCGTCGCGGTCGAGGCCGATGGCGGTGACCCTGCCGACGGCGACGTCGTCCACCTTGACCGCGGCCTGGGGGACGAGGCTGAGTACGTCGTCCAGTTCGGCGGTGACGGTGTAGGGGTGGGAGCCGAGGTCGGCGCCGCCGGGCAGCGGCAGGTCCTCGATCCCGTCGAAGTGCGGCAGGGGGACGGTGAACGCGCCGACCGCCAGGGCGAAGCCCAGGGCCAGGGCGAGCAGTCCGGCCGCTCCTGCGCCCACGGCCATGCCGCCGGTGAGCACGCGCCGCCGGACCGCCGCGCCGACCCGGCCCGCCGGCTCCGCGTCGTCCCCCGCCCGCTCCTCCCGGTCCTCCGGGCCGCCGCGCCTCACCGCTCCCCCTCCCTTGAAGACTTCCTTGAGGACTCCCTTGAAGGCTCCCTCAAGGACGCGGAGCCGCCGGTCGCCGGGAGCGGCAGCAGCGGTCCGCCCATGCTGATCTCGTTGAGGTTCGCGCGGCCGTCGAGGGTTCGGGTGTCGGTGTCGTAGGCCGACACCAGGTTGTCCGCGGCCAGCGGCGCCACGTCCAGCGCCTCGGCCAGGGAGGCCCGCTGCTCGACGAGGGTGCGGGTGATCGGCACCAGCCGGTCGACGTTCTTCTTCAGCTCGCCGCGGTTGTCCTTGATGAACCGCTTGACCTGTCCGAGGGCCTTGCCGAGTTCTTCGAGCGCGCCGGCGAGGTCGACCTTGTTGTCGGCGAAGAAGCCGACGACCGTGTCCAGGCGTTCCTGGGCGGTGCGCACGCCGGTGTCCTTCTCCTTGAGCATGCTGGTGAAGGACTGGAGCCGGCCGAGCGTGGCGAACAGGTCGTCGCTGCTGCCGTTGAGGGTCTTGGCAGCCTTGCCGAACTGCTCGACGGTGTCGCCGATCGCCTCGCCGTTGCCGTCGAGGTTGGCCGCGCCGGTCCTCAGCAGGTCGGACAGGGCGCCCGAGGCGTTGGCTCCGTCGGGGCCGAGCGCCTTGCCGAGGTCGGTGATCGAGGCGTAGAGCTGGTCGATCTCGACGGGGGTGCGGTTGCGGGACGCGGGCAGCACGGCACCGTCGGCGAGGGCCGGCCCGTCGCGGTAGGCGGGGGTGAGCTGCACATAGCGGTCGGCGACCACGCTCGGCGCCACGATCACGGCTCGGGCGCCCTCGGGGACCCGTACGCCCTCGTCGAGGGCCAGTTTCACCCGCACCCGGGTGCCCTGCGGCCGTACCGACGTCACCGCGCCGACCCGCACGCCGAGGATGCGCAGGTCGGATCCGGAGTAGATGCCGACGGCGCGGTCGAAGTAGGCGGTCAGCCGGGTGCCGGTGGGGTCCAGGGCCCGGGCGACGGCCAGTCCGGCGGCGACCACCACCAGGACGAGGACGGCGGCGAGGAGTCTGCGGCGCCTGGTCATCGCCCACCGCTCCCCTCGGCCCGCGCCGGCTGCTTCGGCGGCATGCACGGCTCGGTCTGGGACGGGTCGGGCAGATAGTCGCGGGGCACCACCGCGCACAGATAGCTGTCGAACCAGCGGCCGTTGCCGAGGGTGTTGCCGACGAGCCGGTAGTAGGGGCCGACGAGCGCCAGCGTGCGGTCGAGCCGGGTGCGGTTCTTCTCCAGGATCGTGGTGATGCGGCCGAGCGCCTTGAGGGTGGGCCCGAGCTGTCCTTCGTTGTCCGCGACGAGGCCGCTCAGTTCGGTGGACAGTGCCCTGCTGCCCTTGAGCAGGGCGCGGATGGCGGTGCGGCGGTCCCGCAACTCGCCGAGCAGGGATCCGCCGTCCTCGATGAGGGTCTCGAAGCTGGACTTCTTGTCCTTGAGCGTCTTGCTGAACCGGGCGCTGCCCTTGAGGAGTTCGGCCAGTTCCGCGTCCCGCTTGGAGACGGACCTGGACAGCGCGGACAGGCCGGTGGCGGCCTTGCGGACATGGGGCGGCGAGTTCTCGAAGGTCTCGGAGATCGTCTCGAAGCTCTTCGCGAGCCGCCGGGTGTCGATGGCGTCGACGGTGCCGCTGAGGTCCTGGAACGCCTGGGTCACGTCGTACGGCGAGGTGGTGCGGGCCAGCGGGATGCGCCGGCCGGGGTCCTGGCGCGCGCCGCCCAGCGGGTCCAGGGCCAGGTACTTCTCGCCGAGCAGTGTCTTGATGGCGATGGCGGCGGTGGTCCGGTCGCCGATCCAGGCGCCGTCGACCTCGAAGCCGACCTTCACCTTGGGGCCGTCGAGGACGACTTTGGTGACGCGGCCGACCTTGACTCCGGCGATGCGCACCTCGTCGCCCTCGGCGAGGCCGGCCGACTCGCTGAAATCGGCGCTGTAGGCGGTGCCGCCGCCGAGCAGCGGCAGCCGGCCGGCGTTGTACACGAAGACGGTGAGCAGGGCCAGCAGCAGCAGTCCGACGAGGGCGACGCCGACCGGGTCGCGGTCCTTGACGGGTTTCAGCCAGGGCCCGCGGCGCCGGCCGGTGCGGGTCGCGCCGACGGTAGCTCTGTCGCTGGCACTGCCCGTTGTGCCGTCGCCGGTGCCGTCGGCCGCGCGGCGGCGGGCCCGGGTCGGCGGGCTCATGCGCCGCACCTAGGTTCCGTGACGGCGATCCCGGTGGGGGCCTCGGAACCGTCGGAGGTGGACACTCCGCTCACGTGCGCCTCGCAGAGGTAGAGGTTGAACCACGATCCGTAGGACGACAGCCGGGCCAGGGCGGTCAGCTTGGCGGGGGTCTTGGCGAGGAAGTTCTCGATCTGGGGGGCGGCGGCGCCGAGGTGCTCGGAGAGCCGCCCCAGTTCGTGGATGTCCTGCTTCAGGGGTGCGCGCCCGTCCTGGAGGAGGTCCGCGGTCACCGTGGTCAGGCCGCCCATGGCGGTGACGGCCCGCCCCAGGGGTTTACGGTCGTCGTTGAAGCCGGTGACGAGCCGGCGCAGGGTCTCGACCAGGCCGTCGAACTCGGCCTCGCGGTCGTTGAGGGTGGTCAGGACCGTGTTGAGGTTCCGCACGACCGCGCCGACGACCGTGTCCTTCGCGGCGACCGTCCGGCTGAGCGAGCCGATGTGCCGGATCAGGCTGTCGACGGTGCCGCCCTCGCCCTGGAGGACCTGCACGATGGAGCCCGCTAGTTCATTGACGTCCTTCGGCGACAGCCCTTCGAACAGCGGCTTGAAGCCGTTGAAGAGCAGGGTCAGGTCCAGGGCGGGCGAGGTGTGGTCGAGCGGGATGGTGGCGCCGTCCTCCAGGGTGCCGGTGAGGTCCCCGCTGCCGCGGTCGAGGGCGACGTACCGCTGACCCACCAGGTTGAGGTACTTGACGGCGGCGGTCGTCGAGCGGGGCAGGGTGCGGTCCTCACGGACGGTGAAGGTGACCTGCGCGATCCGCCGGTCGACCACGCGCACATCGGTGACCTCGCCGACCTTCACCCCGAAGAGGCGCACGCTGTCGCCGTCCACGAGCCCGGTGACATCGGTGAACAGCGCCTTGTAGGAGCGGGTGTCGAGGCCGACGCCGGTGCCCGCGACGCTCAGCCCGAGCACGGTCGTGGCCAGCGCGGTCACCACCAGGAAGACGAGGGACTTCAGCACGGGGCCGGTCAGCGGGCGGCGCCGGGTGTGCGCGGGACGCGGCTCGGTCATCGCAGGGTCACCTCCGTGCCGCGCAGGGCCGGGCCGGCGAGCAGGCTGCTCCAGTCCGGCAGGTCGGCGGGGTGTTGTCCGGTGGCCGGTGCGAGCAACTCGTTGACGAGGGCGTTCTCCTGCGGGGAGTTGGCGGGCCCGAGGTCCTGGTCGGCCGCGGCGGACACCTGGGCGGCCGGTTTCGTGGGCACGCCGAGGTAGGGCACGGGGTAGCAGCGGGGGCTGCCGCCGGCGTCGTAGGAGGGGGTGTCCCGGCCGGGGGCGTAGGCGCCGCGGGACGGCACGGTGGTGACGTCGACCCGCAGGCCGGGCCGGTCGGTGCCCTTGCCGAGCGCCTTGTCCATCTCCGGGACGAAGCCGGCGAGGGTGCGCAGGGTGCACGGGAAGGACGAGGAGTACTCGGCGAGCAGTTCCAGGGTGGGCCGGGAGTCGGCGCTGAGCCGGATGACGGTGTCCTTGTTGCGGCGCAGGAAGGCGGTCAGGTCCTGTGCCGCGCCGGTGGTGGCGCCGAGGGTGGCGGCCAGGTCGCCGGACTTCTCGGCCAGGGTGCCGCTGGTGGTGGTGAGGTCGGTGAGGGCCGTGATGACGTCGGGTGCGGCGTCGGCGTAGACGTTGCTGACCGTCACGAGTTCTTTCAGGTCGCGGTTGAGGGTCGGCAGGTCGGGGTTGAACTTCCGCAGATGCGCGTCGAGTCGGCTGAGGGTCTTGCCGAGTCGCTCACCGCGCCCCTCCAGTGCCCGGGAGACGGCGGACAGGGTGGCGGAGAGCTTGTGCGGCTGGACGGCGGTGAGCATCGGCAGCACGTCGTCGAGGACCCGCTGCAACTCGACGGCGTTCGCGGAGCGGTCCTGCGGGATGACGGCTCCGGCGGCAAGCGGCCGGTCGGAGGGGTGCGCGGGCGGGACGAGGGCCACGAACCGCTCGCCGAACAGGGTCGTCGGCAGCATCTGCGCGCGGACGTCGGAGGGGATGTCGGCGCGGGTGCCGGGCCGCAGGGCGAGGGTGAGCCGGGCGCCGTCGCCGGTGGAGTCGATGGCACGGACCTCGCCGACGACGACGCCGCGCAGCTTCACCTCGGCGCCCGGGTGCATCTCGTTGCCGACGCTGCCGGTCTCCACGACCACCGGGTCGAAGTCGGTGAACTTCTTGTCGTAGACGGCGACGGCCAGCCAGATCAGCAGGACGGGCACCACCAGGAACACCACCCCGGCGAGCCGGCGGCGCAGCGCCTGACCTCGTGGGCCGCTCATCTCACCCCGCCACCTTCACGGTCGTGGTGGCGCCCCACAGGGCGAGTGACAGGAAGAAGTCGGTGACGCTGATCAGCACGATGGCGTTGCGCACCGAGCGGCCCACGGCGACGCCGACTCCGGCCGGGCCGCCCGAGGCGCGGTAGCCGTAGTAGCAGTGGGCGACGATCACCATCACGCTGAAGATGAGCACCTTCAGTACGGAGAGCAGGACGTCCGTGGGTGACAGGAACAGGTTGAAGTAGTGGTCGTAGGTTCCCCGGGACTGGCCGTTGAACAGGACGGTGATGTAGCGGGACGCGAGGTAGGAGGAGAGCAGCCCGACAGCGTACAGCGGGACGATCGCGACGACCCCGGCGATGATGCGGGTGGTGACCAGATAGGGCAGGGAGCGGATGCCCATGCCCTCCAGGGCGTCGACCTCCTCGTTGATGCGCATGGCACCGAGCTGGGCGGTGAAGCCCGCGCCGACGGTCGCGGACAGGGCGAGTCCGGCGACGAGCGGGGCGATCTCGCGGGTGTTGAAGTACGCGGAGACGAACCCGGTGAACGCGGCGGTGCCGATCTGGTCCAGGGCCGCGTATCCCTGGAGTCCCACGACGGTCCCGGTGAACAGGGTCATCGCGATCATCACGCCGACGGTGCCGCCGATCACGCCGAGGCCGCCGGTGCCGAAGGCGACCTCGGCGAGCAGCCGCTGCACCTCCTTGAGATAGCGGCCCAGGGTGCGCGGGACCCAGAGCAGGGAGCGGACGTAGAAGAGCAGTTGGTCGCCGGAGCGGTCGAGCCGGGCGAGCGGGGAGGCCACCGGTCTCAGCCTCCCTTCGGCGGGACGAGTTGGAGGTAGCCGCCGGTCATCACCATGTTGACGAAGAACAGCAGGAGGAAGGTGATGACGACGGACTGGTTGACGGCGTCGCCGACGCCCTTCGGGCCGCCGCGCGGGTTCAGCCCGCGGTACGCGGCGACGATGCCCGCGATGAATCCGAAGACCAGGGCCTTGAGTTCGCTGATGTAGAGGTCCGGCAGCTGGGCGAGGGCGGAGAAACTGGACAGGTAGGCGCCGGGGGTGCCGTGCTGCAGGAAGACGTTGAAGAAGTAGCCGCCCAGGATGCCGACCACCGAGACCAGGCCGTTCAGCAGGACGGCCACGCCCATCGCGGCCAGCACCCGGGGCACGACCAGGCGCTGCACCGGTGAGACGCCCATGACCCGCATCGCGTCCAGCTCCTCGCGGATCGCGCGGGAGCCGAGGTCGGCGCAGATGGCGGAACCGCCGGCGCCGGCGATCAGCAGGGCGACGATGAGCGGACTGGCCTGCTGCACCACGGCGAGCACGCTGGCCCCGCCGGTGAACGACTGGGCGCCCAACTGCTGGGTGAGCGAGCCGACTTGAAGGGCGATCACGGCGCCGAAGGGGATGGAGACCAGGGCGGCGGGCAGGATGGTGACACTGGCGATGAACCAGAACTGCTCGATGAACTCCCGGAACTGGAAGGGCCGTTTGAAGATCGCCCGGCCGACCTCCGCGGCGAGCGCGAAGAGCCGTCCGGTCTGCCGCAGCGCGCCCAGGATCATATGCCGCTCCCGGCGGCGGGGTTGGGTGCGGCGGCGCCCGCGGCGTAGGTGCGCTCGATGGCCGAGCGGGCGGCGGGCGGCAGCCGGTCGAGCATGCCGAGGACCCGCTCCCGGCGCCGGGCGACGGCGCGGCGGGGCGGGAGTCCGGGGGACGGCTCCAGTTGCGGGACGATCCGCCGGGGCCCGGCAGGCGGTGCCGGGCGGGTGTCGGCGGCCTCCGCGGCGAGGGCGGCGGCGTCCTTCTCCTCCGACATCCCGATGGGGCCCTCGCGCCGGCCGCCGAGGAACTGGGCGACGGCGGGTTCCTCGCTGGTGAGCAGCACCTCGCGGGGACCGAAGGTGACCAGTCGGCGCAGGAAGAGCATGCCCATGTTGTCGGGGACCGTGGCGGCGATGTCGAGGTTGTGGGTGACGATCAGCATCGTCGCGTCGAGTTGCGCGTTCAGGTCGATCAGCAGCTGGGATATGTAGGCGGTGCGTACCGGGTCGAGCCCGGAGTCGGGTTCGTCGCACAGAATGATCTGCGGGTCGAGTACGAGGGCGCGGGCGAGACCCGCCCGTTTGCGCATGCCGCCGCTGATCTCGCCCGGCAGCTTGCCCTCGGCGCCGAGCAGGCCGACGACCTCGATCCGCTCCATGACGATGCGGCGGATCTCGGACTCCTTCTTGCGGGTGTGCTCACGCAGCGGAAAGGCGATGTTGTCGAAGAGGGACATCGAGCCGAAAAGGGCGCCGTCCTGGAACATGAGCCCGAAGGCTTTCCGGGTCTCGAATATGTCGCGCTCCGGGCTGTTCACCATGTCCACCCCATTGATGAGGACACGGCCTTCTTCCGGTTTGAGCAGACCGATGAGCGATTTCAGGAAGACGGTCTTTCCGGTGCCGGACGGGCCGAGCATGACACTGACTTCTCCGGCCGGCAGGGTGAGGGTCACATCCTGCCAGATGTTCTGCCCGCCGAAGGACTTGGTCAGGCCCTCGACGACCACTTCGATTCCCATATCACCTCCGACAGGAACGGTTCCGCGTGCACCGCGGAGCGAACGCCAATGCGGTGCAGCGGTGGACTGACACCAGGTGGGGCGCCGGATTCCCGTGGCTCCCCCGGTCTTTGTCACCGCGCGGACAATGACCGCTCCCGTACGTGTCCCGCCGCCTACCTGGGGATCGGCGCGGCACCCGGCACGTTACGACCGGGTAACCTCGGCGGGCAATAGCGGGTTCCGAGTTTTGTGCGAGTTTCCGGCCGACCGCCCGGAATCTGTCAGCGCGGAGACAAAGCAGCGCCCCGTTCTTGTCATGCGGTGAGTGTTCCGAGGACGGCCCGGCACGACCGTCCCGCGGCGGCGGTCTTAGCACTCGATGACTAAGCGGCGGTGTGGAGTGCTCACCCCGCGGACAGATAATTCCGTTCCTCAAAGAATCATGGGCGATGGCATTGTTCGGCCAAGTTTCCGGCAAGTAACGTCGGTGCCCGCGGTCGAGGTTTTCCGGGCCGCGGGCCGCCCGGTCTCGTTCTCCGCTCCTTCCGTAGCGGCCCTCCTTTGCCGGTCGATCCACAAGGAGAGTCCACAGTCATGAAGCAGCCCATCAGAAGGACCGCCGTCGTCCTGGGCGCGGCCGCGGCCGCGTTCGGCATCGCCGTCGCCCCCGCCTCCGCGGTGCCCTCCACGGTGTGGACCGTGACCCCGTCACCGGCCGCCTACACGGCGGCCAACAGCGGCAACATCGTGCTGACCGCCAACATCCCGATGACGTGTACGACATCGGCCGCGTCGGGCACCATGCAGAGCACCACCGGCAACCCGGCGACCGTCGCCTCCATCGACGCCGTCACCTTCGGCAGCGGCTCCTCGCCGTGCACCAGTGTCCTGGGCAATGTCACGACCGTGGCGACCGCCCCCTGGACGGTCGTCGGCCAGGACTACACGGCGGGTGTCACCACGGGCTACGTCGGCAATGTCAACGCCAAGGTGACCGCGGGCGCCTGTGTGTTCACGGTGACGGGCCGGGCGAGCGCGACCTACACCAACTCGACCGGGATCCTCGCGGTCAACAGCGTCTCCGGGGATCTGACCGTCGCCTCCGCCAGCGGCTGCGGCAGCGTGGTCACGACGTCCACGAAGCCCACCTTCAAGGGCAACTACGCCGTCAAGCTGACCGGCACCAGCACCATCCCGACCATCGTCGGCTCCAACCCGTAGGGCACGTCCGACTCGCGTCCGCCCGGCCGGTGCTCGGCCGGGCGCACGCGGGCTGTCCGCGCTCGGGCCGGTGACCGCCGGCCGCCGACGCCGTCCCCGGACCACCGAACGATCCGAGCGGAGCAACCGATGAGAGGTCCCCGCGCTGCCGCCCGGCGGCCGTCCCGCACCCGCGCGCGCGGCGCGACGATCGCCGCGTTCGTCGTGCTGGCCGCCACGGTCCCGGCCGCGGCCGTCGCCGCGGGCACCCGGGAGGTCGCCACCGAACTCCCCTACGTCTGCACGCTCCCGTCCGGGCAGCGGCCCGCGACGGTACGGATCTCGGCGGCCTTTCCCGACCGGGTCGCGGCGGGCGAGCCGATCCGGCCCGCCGACGTCACCACGACCGTCGAATTCCCGGCGGAGGCGGTGGCCGACCTGGCCGCGGCCCATGCGGCGAGTGCGCGGGCCGAGACCCGTCTCACCGTCGCCGTCGCCCAGGAGGACGCCACCGCCGAGGCGACCTGGCGCGGCACCGCACAGCCGGTGGTCCCCCCGCCGTCCGGGCCGCTGACGCTCACCGCGACGGGCGAGGTGCCGACGGTGACCGGGCGCGGCACCGGCGAACTGACGTTCTCCGCCGGGGACTTGGCCGTGGACCTGACGCTGAGCGCGGCGGACGGCGGCGCCGCCGATCCCGCCGCGCTCACCGTCCGGTGCGCGCTCGCCGAGGACGCGGCCGACGGCGGGCTGCTGGCCGCC
>NZ_JBSGBN010000149.1:0-23816 GCF_053601275.1 Streptomyces sp. NPDC004752
GCGCGGGGGGGTGGGGGGGGGGGGGGGGGGGGGGGGGGGGGGGGGGGGGGGGGGGGGGCGGGGGGGGGGGGGGGGGGGCGGCCCCCCCCCCCCCCCCCACGGCGGTGCGTGCAAGGCGCACGGCGGAGTCCTCTCGGATCACGGAAATCCTTCGTGATCGGCATAGCGGTTCCGGCGGGCGACTCGCCCGGAGACCGGCGGCAGCTCTACCTGATCGGACGGTTAGTGTGATGGACGGTGTGCCGGGTCAGGTATAGTGATCTTGAGCTGGTCGCCGTATTCCGGTCGGCTGGTGTTGCGTTGGTGGTCCAAGGAAAGACGTCCCGCTTCCTGCGGGGAGATGCAGGTGCAAGGCCTGCTCGGCGCTCCATCGCAGGGGTGTGTCCGTACAGTGCGCGGACACACCCTTGCGCGTTGCCCGGCTTCACTGCACCTGCGGCGGTTGATGTGCCGCGATGCGTACGCCCAGTGTGTGGCTGTGGCGCGGTCGCGGTGGTGCCGGCCCGCCGCTTTCCCCCGTAGCGGCGGGTCGGCGCGGCCGCGTTCGACGCGGACACCGGACGTCTGGACGTTATTTCCGGCCCCCGTGTGCATCGGGTCCGCCCCCGGTGGTCGGTCTGGCCGGGCAAGAGGGACGCTCTCGGTCGGCGGCTCGTGGCGGGTGACGCGGCTGCGCAGCAGACGCGGTAGCCCACGACGGGATGTTGAGCGCGGTTCACGCCCTGCTGGTGAGCTGATCGTTCTGCGGGCGGTGCTTGCGGGTTGTCCGGGTGGTGAACGGCCGTGGTTCCGGGTTCATGAAGCGGGGCTGGCGATGAGTTCGATTTCGAAGTGGTCGCGGTTTTCGAGGTAGGCGGCGTAGGTGTGCGGGCCGCCGGCGTGGGGGTGGCGGTCGGGGAAGAGGAGGTGCCAGGTGCCGCTGGTGGTGGCTTTCTCGGTGAGGACGTCGACGTCGTCGCGGGTTCCGGCGTGGAAGGCGAGGTGGTTGAGGCCGGGGGCGCAGCGGTCGTGCCGGTCGGCGGTGAGTGCGGGGGAGTGTTCGAAGACGAGGTAGGTGTGGTTTTTGCGCCAGCTTTTTCCGGCGGGCCAGTCCTGGTGGAGGGTGTAGCCGAGGGTTTCAAGCAGCCAGGCCCAGTCTTCTGTTGCGCGGGTGAGGTCGGGGACCCAGATTTCGATGTGGTGGAGGGTGCCCGGTGCTGGGGTGTGTGTGTTGGTCATCTGCTGCTCCTGGGTGGCAACCGGGGGACTGGCGTGGGCGGGTGGGCGCGCACTTTACCTGCGCCCAGTGGCGGTTCTGTCCGTCTCCGGGTGAATCACGGCGGCAGCGGCGGGCGGCCGCCAGGCGTTGTGCCTGGCAGGGGGGGCGGCTTGGCCGGGCGGGGGTGTGGCGGTCTGCGCCTGTGAGGGCGCTGGTTTCACTCGTTTGTGGGGTGGGAGTGCTGCTTTATCAGGGTGAGGCAGCCGGCGGCACGTCAATGGGCAGAAGCTGGCGGTGCGTTGCTTTTTGAGGGAACGGGTGGGCGATTCTTTCTCCGGTGCGTGATTTTCAGGCGTGAGGTGAAAGGTTTTTCCGTCGCGCGCCTTTCCGTGCTCCTGCCTGTGCCGTGCTGAGCGCTTCTTGTGGCCGGCCGCGAGGGCGGCGACGATGGTGATCGTCTGATGGATGACGAGGCGCTTTTAACGGTGCCGCGGCTCTTGGGGGATGGATGCCGGTGTCCGAAGATGAATCTTTTTCCGTTCCTGCGGGCGCATCCACTGCGTCGATTACGCAGATGTTCTCCACGCCGCTCGCGCGGGTTCTGTGTCCTTACGCGGACGAATGGAATGGCCGTCTGTCCGCATGTGCGGTGGAGCAGGCGGACAAGGGCCGGGATTTCGGTTACAAGCGGGAGGCTCCGGATCTGTCTGCGTGGGGTGAGCCTGCTGCGGACGGGCTGACGCGGTGGGTCGGAGGGATCTGCCGTCAGCTGGTGGAGAAGCTGACCGGCCGTTGTCTGGCGGAGGCGTACGCGCTCTCCCGCGGGCGGGAGGGCGGTGGTGCGGGTGAGGCGCTGGTCGGGATCACGGCGTTGCGGAGCTGGGCCAGCGTCTACCGGCGGGGGGACCGGCATGAGCCGCATTTCCATCCGAACACGGCCTGGTCGGCCATCTACTACGTGGCCGGGGACGGAGGGTGCGAGCTCGACCTGTTCGATCCGCGCCCGTTCGTCGGCTACTTCGATCCGGGGATCGCGCTGGCGGGTGAGGACCAGCGGGTCCGGCTGCGCTGTATGCCGGGGGAACTGGTCCTGTTCCCGGGCTGGCTGCGGCACGCCGTTCCCGATGTCCAGGACGACGGGGTGCGTATCTCTCTGTCCTGGAACCTGAACTACCTCATCCGCAAAGAGCCGGCGCCGGCCTGACGCCTGCCGGTTTTGGCAGCGCGCGAAGAAATACGGGGAAGAAAGAAGGAGTGAGTGGCATGGCACGGAATGTGCAGTTTTTCTCCACGGACACCGATGACGGGACGGTGTCGGTGATCGCGAAGACCGGCCCGGGCGAGCACCTGCGGGTCGAGCAGATCCGGGTGGGCAACGCTCCGCGTGGCGGGGTGAAGTTCACAGCGCAGGGGCGGGGGTTCGTGTGCAATACGAGCCAGAACACGGTCTCGGAGATCGACGCGGTCGCCTTGAGTGAGGTCCGCCGGATCGAGGTCGGGCACGGTCCGCGCGGGCAGGGCCTGCTGCCGGGGGACCGCTATCTGCTGGTGTCCAACTCGGGCTCCGACACGGTCTCGGTGGTGGACCTGGACCTCAACGTGCAGATCCACGAGGTGCCCGTCGGGCGCGATCCCCGCCATATGGGGATCACCGCGGACGGCAGGACGGCGTATGTGTGCGTATGGGGCGACGGCTACGTCGCCCAGCTGGACCTGACCCCCCTGACCGAGCACGGGAACGCGGCCGGGGTCACCGAGATCGCCCGGATCCCGGTGGACCGGGCCGCCCACCCCTACAGCCTGGCCATCCACCCTTCCGGGGAGCGGGTGTTCGTCGCGAACACGCAGGCCCCCTACGTCACCGTGATCGACACCGCCACGAACGAGACCCACCGGGTGGACGTCGGCTTCATCGGCGGCCGGGCCATCGCCTTCACCCCGGACGGCCGGCACGCACTGGTGACGGTGGAGTCCATCAGCCGGGTCTACGTCATCGACGTGCACACGCTGAAGGTCACCCGGCACATCCCGGTCGGCGCCGGCCCCCGCGGCCTGGTCGTCGATGCGGGCGACGAGACCGTCTACGTCACCAACTTCAGCCGCGCCAATGTGCTGATGGCCACCCCGGACCTGGACTGGGAACCCAACACGCTCACAGTGGTCGATCTGTCCTCCGCCCCGCTGGACCGGGACGAGGGCGCTTTCACTTCCGAGCCCGTCTACGTCGGCTTCGGGCCGTGCTCGGTGACCATGTTCGACCTGGACACCCTGCCCGAAGACGAACGCCGGCGCCGCACCAGCCGCGTCGACGCCTGATGGGAGCTGCCGGGGCCCCTGAGCCTGCCCGGCCCCAGCAGCCGGGCAGGACCGGGGCCCCGGCTCCGCCTCTCTGCTTCCTACTGCTTGTTTCTCCCCGGCAGGAGTGGACTGCCTGTGGCTCAAGTGGAGTTCCATCCGCTCACCACCTGGTGCGTGCTGCCCGACAAGCCCCGCCTCGACCGTACCGCTGCGCGCGCGGACCGGGATCTTTACCGAGAGGAGTTCCGGTATCTGCGGATCACCCGGCTGCCCGCCGAGTGCCCGCCCTGGATCCTGGGCCACACCCTGGGCTGGACGGTCCGCTCGCCTGTCCCCGTCACCATGACCCCCCTCGCCGACCTCGATGTCGCCGTCCCCGAAGGCGAGGACGCCCGGGCGGTCAGCCGCCGGACGGGCCGCGGGCAGATGTGGCAGCGCGAGAGCGACTGGATCGCCACCGGCGCCACCTGGCTGCGCCTGTACGACGTGCGCAACCGGGCGGGCGAGTGGGAGGGGATGTTCCTGCCCAACGGGCAGGGCACGGTGGAGTGGCGGCTCGGCTTCGCCGCGCGCATCCCCGACGGCTACTTCCTCATGGTCCTCCCCCCGGACCCGCCCAGGCCGGGGCTGGACGTACCGGTCGGCGTGATCCCCGCCCGCACGGTCAACGCGATGGCCGGTAGCGGAGGCATCAGCATCGCCGCCCGGCCCACCCATCCTGTCACCCTGGACCGCGGGGATCCGGTGGCCCGCCTGGTCCTGCTCCACCCCGACACACTGCAAGCCACCACCCCCCACAGCACCACCCCCGGCCGCACCACGTCGGGCGGCGCGTCATGACCGCCACCCCGCCCAGCACACCACATCCCGCACCCGGCGCCCCCCACCACCCTGCGCCCGGCGTGGGCCCGGCCGCCGGTGCGGGCCTGCTGAAGCAGCTGGCCCGGCCGCCACTGGGAGTGCTGCTCGCTCTCGCGTTCACCGCCCGCACCACGGCCGCGGTCCTGCCCGTCACCCTGCTGCTGGCCCTCGCCGACCGCTACGGCTACGCCCGCGCCGGCCTCGCCGCAGGCTCCCACACCCTGCTCCTCGCCTTCCTCGTCCCCCTGCGCGCCAGACTCCTGGACCGTTGCCCCCACCGCCACGCCCTGCCCGTCATGGGCGCCTGCACCCTCACCTTCACCACCCTCGCCGTGCTCAGCGTCGCCGCCCGCTCGCCGTGGTGGGCCACCCTGACCCTGGTGATCACCGCGAGCATCAGCAGCCCGCCGCTCAACGCCGCGCTGCGCGCCTCCTGGCGCCGTCTGGCCGCCGGGCCCACGCAGCTCAGGGCGGTGCACTCGGCCGACAGCGTGCTGGAGGAAGCCGGCTTCGTCATCGCCCCCCTGACCGCCGGCACCGCCGTACTGCTCCTGGGACCGGTCCACGCCTACGAAGCAGCCGCCGCCGGATACCTCCTCGTCCTGACCGCCTTCCTCACCGCCGCCCGCCGCTACAAGCTCACTCCCGCCCACCCTCCGGCACTACCAGCAGGAACCCGGGCAGCGCGGCGGGCACGGTGGTGGCTGGGCCCGCTCGCCCAGCCCCGCATCCTGGCGGTGCTGCTGCCGCTGCTGGTCATGGGCTGCCTGTTCGGCGGGATGAGCATCTACGTACCCGCTGCCGCCCAGCACCAGCACACCACCACCCTGATCGGACCGCTCCTCGCCGCCACCTCCGCCGGCGGAGTGGCCGGCGGCCTCCTCTACAGCATCCTGCCCACCCACCGCCTGCCGTTGTGGACCCTGTACCGGCTGCTTACCACTGCCTTCGCCCTGCCCGCCTGCCTGCTGCCGCTCGCCGGCCCCCTGTGGCTGCTCGGCCTGCTCCTGCTCACCAGCGGACTGTTCGTCACCCCCCTGTTCATCACCGCCTTCCTCCTCATCGACACCACCGCCACCGACGACGTCCGGATCGAGGCCAACACCTGGGTCGCCGCCAGCACCGACATCTCCAACGGACTGACCGCAGCCCTCATCGGCGCCCTCACCAGCCGCCACCACTTCCACACCGCCCTCACCGTCCTCGCCGCCTGCGCCGCCACCGGACTCGTCACCGCAGCATTCACCACCACACCCGCACCCCCACCGGGCACAGCCGGAGCCGGCGAACAGGCAGGCAGGGCGGGCGCCACCACTGATGCCGCCGGCCCACAGGAGACACGGGCATGACCGCATCCCGCTCCGCGCTGCATCTGTCGCCTGCCGAGGCCCGCAGAACCGCCATCGCCTCAGCCCTCCTCGACCCCGCCCCGGACACAGCCAGGACCCTGGACGACGTGCTGCACCGGCTGCTGTTCGTCCAGACCGACGCCATCAGCACCCTGGCCCACGCCCAGCACCTCACCCTCGCCACCCGCATCACCGGCACCACCACCCACACCATCGACCACACCCTCACCCACCACAAACCACCCGCGGCCTTCGAATACCCCGCCCACGCACTCGCCCTGGTCCCCCTCGCCGACTGGCCCCTGTGGGCCTTCCGCCGCCGCGCCACCCGCCGCCGCCCCGAATACCCGCCCCGCACCGTACGCACCCACATCCTCAACCGGATCCGCCACAACGGACCCCTCACACTCAAAACACTCCGCCCGCCCGGCGAGAAACCCGGCAGCGGCTGGGACTGGGGACCGACCAAACAGGCCACCGAGATCATGCTGTGGGCCGGCGACCTCATCTGCGTCCGCCGCACCACCACCCGGCAACGCCTCTACGACCTCCCCGAACACCACCTCCCCCCACACACCCACACCGACGCCCTCTCCGACGACACCTGCCTGACCACCCTCCTCACCCGCGCCGCACGCACCCTGGGCATCGCCACCACCAGCGACCTCGCCGACTACCTCCGCATCCCCACCCGCCACACCGCACGCCTCCTGCCCGACACCCCCCTCACCCCAGCCACCGTCCACGGCTGGAAACACCCGGCCTGGACCCACCCCGACGCCCTGCCCGCCAAGCCAGCCACAGCCAGCCGCCCCCTGCTCCTCGGACCGTTCGACAACCTCCTCCTCCACCGGCCCCGCGTACAAAGACTGTTCGCCTTCACACACGTCCTGGAGGCATACAAACCCGCCACCCGCCGCCGCTACGGCTACTACGTCTGCCCCCTCCTCACCAACGACCGTCTCACCGCCCGCGCCGACCTCACCCGCACCAGCACAGGCATCACCGTCCTCGGCCACACCACCGAACCCGATGCCCCACCCGACACACCCACCCACCTCACCGACGCACTCATGCAACTGACAGCCCTCACCTGCGGCAAGGACAGCAGACCACACCAACCCCACCGGAACCCCTGACAAGCACCAACCGCTGAATCTGTACGAGCCCACCCGCGAACCCCGCGAGGTTCGGGAGCGCGGTCAGGGCGGCAATCCGGACGTTGCCGATGGCGCGCGCCACTGTCGCCAGGGGGTTGGTGGCACTGCCGCCATCGCGGCCGAGTCCGGTCACCGTGGTCGCCAGCCGGTCTGTTGGCCGACGCTGAAAATGCCGACGATCAGGGCATTCACGATGCCGACGAGCGTTAGCCCGAATGGGGTGCGGTCGTCGGCAAGGTGCCGCACTCATCGGCAAGGTGTCGCCCGGAGGGGCGGGCGTTCGACAGTTCGGGCGTTCTGGAAGTCGTCCGGCTGGGCGGCAGCCGTCGGTGGGCAGGGTGGAGCCGGAATCGGCGGGTGGGCGTCAGCTGGCCGGAGCGGGCACCAGGAGCTGGCCGCGCGTCAGGACGGTGATCCGGGACCACAGGTCGACGGCCGGGGTCCCGAGCTGGCTTTGGCCGACGACCGCCGCGGCGACCAGGGCCTCGATGGCGTAGGCCAGCCTGTTGGGCTGTTCGCGGGTGGGCAGTGCGTCCGCGTTGAGTGCCACGACGGCCTGGACGCCGATGGTCCACAGGTGGTGCGCGGACTGGCGGGCCCGGCGCAGCCACGAGCGCACGGTGCCTTCCGGGACGGCGAGTTGGGCGGCGATCGGCCGGTGGCCCTGGCCGCGTGCGGCCCCGAGGAGCGCGCGGCCGATCACGCGGACGGTGTACGCGCGGCGCGGCAACAGTGCGGCGTCGAGCACCACGTGCGTGGCCTGGCAGGCGGTACACCGTGCGCGGTCCGGCCGGACCACAAGGTCGCGGCCGTCGGCGTCGCGGACCGCCCGCGGCCTGGCTTGGCCCCACGGCCGCAGAGGACTTCCGCACCCCGGGCACCAGAGCAGACGCCGGGCCAGCGCCCGGCGGGCCGCCGCCGTGTCGAAGACCTCGATCACGTCCCACCCCGTCAGGCTCCGGTCTGGCTCATCCCCCGGAAAGGGGCAGCTCGTGTTGCACTCTGGCCCGCTCACGACGACCGGGACAAGGAAGTCCGCTCGTTCGAGGGAGCCGACACCGAGCCGACAGAACGCGGCACCACACCCACGGCCCCTCAAGGGCTCCGGTCCCTGGCTGCTGTTCGTCGGCGAGGTGCCGCCCCAAATACACCGAGAGACCGCCCGGGACCATCCGCATCCTCAGTGCCGGTTCCTGCCCGCGATATCGGCATCTTCAAAGACGCCCAACAGCCGGTCCAGACCGGAGCGGTCCACGTCAACGCGGATAGGGTGTGCCGGTCGCGGGTCAGCTCGTCGAGCGCACCTCGTGCGGCGGCATCGTCGAGCTGCGGGCGGATGTCCACCAGCAGCGAGCGGGTGAGCCGCTCCAGCCCGAACAGCACCCGCCGTACGGCTGCCGCATTGAGGTTCGGGACGATCGGCACGCGTACCGGCTGGGCCAGGCGTTCGATACGGAAGGCCGTGGCGGTGAGTGCCGGAGAGGACAGGCGCGGCTCGATGGCGACGTCGATGCGGCCGTTCAACGTGTCGGTGATCGAGCGCAGTTCGGCACGCAACCGGGACGCGTCAGCCTCTACTGGGGCACGTACGCGGGCACGAGTCACGGAGAGCGCGTTCTGCAACTCGGTGCGGAAGGTGCGCGTATCAGAGTGACCGGGATGCGCACTTGGGTTCGGAGGGCTCCGAGCTTCTCTCGCAGCTCAGCACTGAAGCCCCGGGTGTCCGCCGTGACGCGTACGGCGAGCTTGGCGCGCTCCTCGATCCGGTCGAGGAACCGCTGGGGCGAGGTGGCGAAGCCGGAGGTGTTGGTCAGTACACGGATGGCGAGGCGGTCGACTTCGCGGCCTGCGGGCGATCCGGCCACCACCGATCACCTCCTGACGGGGGTCACGGCGGGGCGTTGCGGTAACGCTCCGGCAAGGGCTGGGCCAGGGGGCGATGGGACAGATCCAGCGGGCCGCGGCGTGCGGGCCAGCCTCCGGGCCTCGGAGCGGTTTCGGGCGCGGGACCGGCTTACGGCTGTGGGTCTGTGCGATGGCTCTGGATGTGTAATGGGCGGCGTCGAGGATGTGTGCCATCAGATGGGCGTGCAGGTCCCAGCCCGGTGAGAGGGGTCGCCGCCGAGGGAGGTGGTTAGGGCGGAGCCGATGGGGAGGTGCTCGGCCAGATCCAGGTCACGACGCGGGGCGAGCCTGCCGCGCCATACGTCGGCCAGGTCGAGGCCGTAGTGGTGCTGAAGGTCCGCGCGGAGAGCCACGCCGTGTCCTTGGTGGATCAGCTGGCCGAGCTGGAGACTTCCGGGACTCGGGTCCCGTTTTGCCACCGCTCGATCAGACTGACGAGTGGGCCGAGAGGCCAGCCGGTGGCTTCCGGCTCGAGGGTGGCGGGGTCGTCGGCTACCAGCAGCAGGCGGCGCATGGCGCCGATAGCCGCGGTCAGCCGGTTGTTCGCGCTGGCGGCGTTGTTCTCTTCGAGGAGTTGCTCGACGGTGGCGTACTCGGCCTCGGCAAGCATGAGCATGGAACGCAGCCAGACCGTGGCGCCGGATTCCAGGGTGAGAGGCAGGTCTCGTAGGTGGCCTCGGCTTCGGCGCGCAGGGCGGCGATGGACACGGGTTCAGTCATAGAGGAGCTCCTCGCATGTAGGGACATTCGAGCCGAGGGGTCGGCAAACTTCCCGAGGGCATAGGGACTTGTGATGGTCTTGAGGATCCGGGGGAGTCTCGATGTCTTCGGAGGGGGAGAGGGTTGACCAAGGGGGATTTCGGCGCGTTCATCGTCGCCACGTGGACACTGTCAATCTTGTCGGTGGTCATGACCGCGACCTCGCAGAGCCGTGCCAACCCAACGCGGCTGGAACGCATGTGGTGGAAGTGGGCTATGGAGAAGGCACAAGATCGCCGTGTCGAGCTCGTACGCAAGACGCGTGCCAGTGACCAGGCGACATGCCCAGACTCAGAGACGCTGGACTACCTGCAGCGAGACGACATTCTGCTTCAGGTGTCGCAGAAGGTATTCCGTGCGAAGATGCGCGTCCCAGCTGCGTCGTCTGTCCCCGCAGGGGCCGTCTTGGCACTTGCTGTCGCCAGCGGCAAGTCGCACGAGTGGCAGGAAGCCTTGATGATCGGCGTCTTCCTCGCGCCCGCCGTGATCACCATCGCAGTCATTCAGCTTGCAGGTAATCAAGGCATGCAGCGGTGGAGCACCGAGGTGGTGACCGCCAGGGCTCGTGGAGCGTACGAAGCTCTGCTGGAGCCCCTCGCCGTGTCCGGGGTCGAGCCACCAAAGGAACTCCCCTTCCAGGCTCCGCAGGCGTCGGCTGTCCAGGCGCTGGACGGCCTCGCCCTGGCTTTGGAGCAGTACGCACTGCAGCGCGCCCTGCCGGACGGCCGTAACCCCATGCCACAGGTCGTGGCCCACTTCTCCTCGGCCGCCGCCCTCGTGCGCGAACTCCGCGACAGCGTCGAACTCGATCGTCCCGATGGGGGGAAACGAGCTCTACTCGAAATGCAGCGAATCCTCAAGATTCTCGCCGACGGACGGATGCGCGCCTTCGCTCCAGACCAAGCCGCCTCTGATGCACTTCTCCAACGCCGCCAACAGCGCCAGTCTCTGCGGCGACAGATGCTTCGCGGTCTGGCATTCACCCTCTGCCTGGCCGGCATCGTGTTTGCCCTGGCTTCATCTGCCGTGGGCGTCGCCATGGCCACGGCCGCCGCTGCTGGCGCTGTGGCGTCGTGGGACAAAATCCTTCGGCTTTCCACGGGGCCGGATGGGAGCCGGCCGACGAACAGCTGACGACCAGTTCGACGAACTCACGCCCCCTTCCGCCTCATCAAACGGAACTCGTCGCGTTCCAAAAGGCCGCCGATGCGAGCCCCGAAGGCTACGAGGCCGGTCCCCCACCGAGAACGGCAGCCCATTCGCCTACGGCGCCGCCGATAGTGGAGGAACCCAGGAATGTGCCGGTGATGGGCAAGGCGACGAAGTTCTCCGCATCCGGGCTCGCCGCGTCCGAGCCGATGAGCGATGTACGCGGGTGCCACAGCGGCACGAAGTGCTGGCCGTCCACGATCACGAACAGCAGGGCGCGGACCTGCGGCTCTGGGCGGGAGGGGATGCGGAAGGAACCGCCGCCTCATCGCCCGTACCGAAGTACAGCTTGTACGTGTCGGTGCTGGCCTGCACGAACTGGAAGGTGACCAAGTAGGTGACATCTGGGGAGGTCTGGCGCAGCTTGACGCTCCGCCAGCTCCCGATGGTTTCGGTGCCGTCGCCGTCGCGGCCGAACTCGGGGAGGTCGTCACGGGAGGTGTGGCCGATGTTGATCCAGCCGGGACCGGGGTTGAGCGGGTCGGTGATCGCGGTGGGCTTGGCGGTGTCGGGGTCGGCGAGATAGATGAAGCCAGTTCCGGGGACGATGGCGGCTTCGTCGAGGAGAGGCATAGCGGTGGGACCTCCAAGAAGGCGGGCAGTCAGGACGTCCGGAGGGCCGGGCGGTGATCCGGTACGTGGCCTGGAAGCGGAACAGGTCGGCGCCCGGGGCGGGGTGGGGGTCGCGGATCTCGGTGGGGCTGGAGGTCTCGGCCGTGAAGCGGGAGAGGTAGCCGTCCGCCTCAGGGCGGGCGAACTGGGCTGCACAGGCGTCGAAGAAGACGGCGCGGGCCTGGCGGGCGAGCCGGTGGGCGGCCGCGCACTGCACGTCGATGAGGGCAGCATCCACGCCGCACGGGTCGGGGGCGGCGACGGCCACTCGGCGCGCGATGACAAGCGGCAGCCGCTCGGGCCAGAGCGTGAACACGTGTGCCTGCGGGAGCCCGGCAGTGAGGGCGACGCGGACCAGCTCGTCCGTGTCCGGCAGCGCGACGGTCATTCATAGCCTGCCTCGATGGCGTGGATGCCTTCCACGAACCGGCCGTTGGCCGCGGTGTGACCGTAGTTGATGGCCAGGATCTCGGGGGCGATGGAAACGGCGGAGCCGGTGGTGTCCGACTCCACGCGTAGTGACTCGCGCAGGCGCCCGGTGCGTACGTGCTGGTCGACGACGGCCTGCACGCGGGCCCCGCGGGCTTCGAGTTCGGCGCGGACGGCGGGCAGGCGCGCGATGCGGGCGTCGAGGTTGCGGTCCACTCGGGCCACAGGGTGATCACCTCACCGTCTTCGGATGGTTGCGGTGTCGTGTCGGGTGCGCGGGGAGCCGCTGCGGTGGGCGGGTTCGCCGACCACTGCCCAGGTTCGGTCGCGCCAGATCACGCGGGACCAGGGGCCGGCGGGCAGCCTGTGCGCGATGATCCGGTACGTGGTGGTGTCGAGGTATCCGGTCTAGGCGTCCTCGCTGGAGGTAATCGGCTGAACGCCCAACGCACGGTCACTGGGTGCCCTCGAGACCGCGGGAGCCGTCCGGCAGCACCGGCCCGGCTGGGTAGACGATCACCGTGTCGGGGCCGCGGTCGAGGAGGCTCACACGCACCACCACTCGAGCGGGCGGACCGCGCCGGGCGAAGGCAGGGCGGCGGCGTGGGGGGTTGGTGAAGGCGCCGCGCCCGATGCCGAGCATCGTCAACTCGTCGGACGGCAGTGTCAGGAATCCCGCGGCGGCGCGGGAGTCGAGTTAGTAGGAGTAGTCGCCCTCGGTCTCGGCGCGGTAGCCGTCGGGATTGCGGGGGACTCGGGCGACCATGGACGCCTTGATGAAATCCACGGTCTGCTGGGTGATTTGGCCGCGGGCCAGGCGCGTATCGAGGTCCGGGACCCATCCATACAGATGCGTCTCCGCCTGCGTAATCAGGGCCTGAATCTGTACGTCACTGAGCCCGTGCCTTCCGGTAGCAGGGCCTTGACATGCTCGACGGTCGCCGACACCGGCCCTCCCCTCTACCTGGCGAGGTGGTCGATCGCTTCGGCCCATGTCTTGAGGTCGGCCGCCGGGTCCAGCTCGGCGGAGCGCACCAGGTCGCGGGCGGATGCTTGCTGCCAGGCGTCTGGTTCGAGCACGGCGGTGAGGACGGAGAGCCACGAGCCGAGGTCGTCGCGGTCGGCGAAAATTCCGGCGTGGCAGACCACGCGGGAGCGGGCGTAGACGCGCTCGCTCATGTCGTGCCCGGAGACGTGGTCGATGATCTCCATGTTGGGCAGCGGGGTAGGCGGGAGAATCTGGTCGCCGTACGCGCCGAGCACGCCGAGGAACTTGGTGTCGGGCACGCGGGCGGCGATGCGTCAGAACAGGTCGCCGCCCTTGTCGGCATTGAGGTTGACCAGGGTGACGCACTTCCCCGGGGGCGTGCGGTACTCCTCGGCGAACACCGGAGGCCGCACGATCGCCGTCGGCTGCGGGCGTGCGTGGTCGGCGAACTCCCTGTAGAAGACCTCGGCCTCGGCCCGCATCCAGAGCGAGTTGTAGACCGCAGGGGCAACGCCGACTGAGTGCCGGAAAGTGGGGGCGTGGGTGTTGTGGCAGATCGCGACCATCGGCACGTTCTCCAGGCGGGACAGCAGTACGTCGGACTCGTGGGCGCGAGCAGCGAAGCCGATACGGGCCTGGAACGGGATGACCTGCACCCCGTCGAGGTCGTAGCAGTGGGGGATCGGCCCGTACAGGGAGAGTCACACGGTGACCTCGTGGCCTCGCTCCGTTAGGAAGCGGAGCATGGAGTGGAGCATCCATTCCCCGCCCACGTCGTGAGCGGGCGGGTAGGCGTGCATCCGGGCCGTGATCCGCAAGTGGGCGGGCGTCGGGCATTAACTACCGCCGCCCTTGGCGGTAAGCGTGACGAACGCCTTCGGATTGCCGACGACGAACCCCAAGTACGCCTCGGCCAGCAGCAGGACCAGGTTCTCCTGGAACGCCGAGTGCCAGACGCTGTCCGTATCCACGTAGCCGGCCTCGGTGGACACCTTGACCGTGATGTCCATGCCGACGCCGTACGCACACTGGTTGAAGTCGCGCCGCCGATCAGCCGCAGCCCGGTGTCACGAGCGCTGCTCTGGCGGATGACCTTGCCGGAGATCGCTCGGCTGCAGGACAGCGGGGGGCCGACGAGGCTGCCCACGCGGACGGACCCGCTGCCCCGCGCCGCATCCGGCACGGGGCAGCGCCCACCTTTGCTCCCCGGCACACCGACCGGTACGGGATATGGGGAGGGAGCCAGTCGGTGGGGTCTTTGTCGGCCTTGGACCGGTTGGAGGCCGCGGAGACGGCGGTTAGGCCCGTGCATCGGTGAGGTCGTTGGCATTTCCTCGCGCTGCTTCGCGGTCCAGGCGGAGGCGCCGGAGTCCCACGCTTCGGCCAGGGGGACGAGGTGGTCGACGTCGAGTTTCTTCGCGTTGTCGATGTACTGGTTGTCGTAGGGCGAGTACCAGGTGCCTCCGGTACCAGGTGCCTCCGGTGAGGGTGCAGTTGGCGCCTTGCCCGGGCTGGTCGAGGGCTTCGGATTTCAGTACTTCGGCTCTGGTGTTGCAGCCGTTTTTGTTGGCGGTCTGAGCTGCCCCGGAGCGAGTTCCGCGGTGCGCATGGCGGTGGACTGGGCCGGGGCCAGACCCGGGGGAGTGCCGGGATCACGGCGGTCAACTCATACCGAGCTCCTCTCTGATGAGTGAGATTCGCAATAAATTAGTGTGGCTTTGAGTCTCTGAGTGTGTGTAGGCCACTATCGTAGTGAAGAGTTGATGGGTCTGGGAAGGTGAGTGAGTCAGCCAGTGCATGAAGAGGCTGCGATGAACGTGACCGAGGCGCGCAACGCCCTCTACGCTCTGGTGAAGCGTGCCGAGGAGGACGGGCGGACGACTCTGATCTACAGGGGCCAGAAGCGGCAGGATCGCGTCCTGCTGGCGCCGCTCGATGTGCTTCCCGCAGCGCGGAAGACCGATGTGCTTCCGTCGCACGTGCTGAGTGCCGCGCAGAAGGATTTCGGTGATCTCATCACGCGGGCGGCTCAGGGCCAGCCGCAGGTGCTTCTGCGGAACACCACACCGGTCGCGGTGCTGCTGCCCGCCGACGCCGTCTCCGCTGCCCGTTCGTCCGATCAGGCCGCGGCCACGGGTGCGGCGCCCGCAGGGGGTGCGATGAACAGCCCACGCAATCCGGACCGCAACAGCGCGCCGCGCAGGCTCGCCACGCTGGGCGACGCCATCGGCGCCGTGTTCACCTCCGGCCAGGCCGCCGGCCCTCTGTTCGGGCTGTCCGGACTGGATGCGGCGGCGGGCGGTTTGCCGGCCGGCCGGCTGACGCTGGTGGCGGCCGCCCCGAACGTGGGCGGGAGCCTGCTGGGGCTGGCTGCCGCACGGCAGACCGCGCTCGTTGACGGCCGCAAGGTTCTGTACGCGGCGTCAGGTCCGAACACGGCCGACATCATGCGCCGGATCCTCGCCGCAGAGACCGGCGGCGACTACCCGCGCCTGAAGCAGGGCCGCCTGACCGCGCACGAGCAGCAGGTCGCCCAGCAGCTGGTCCAGGCGCCCCTGCTGATCGACGACGGCAGCGACCTGACCGCCCAGGCCATCGCGGAAACCGCCCCGCACGTGAAGGACCTGGCCCTCGTGGTCGTGGACCGGCTCCAGGCCGCGTCCAGCGCCCGTCTCCCGCTGTCCGGCGACCGTCTGCCGGACGCCTCCCAGGTACTGGCCGCCCTCGCCCGCACGCTGCATGTCCCGGTCCTGGCCATCATCGACAGCGATGACCCCGCGCTCCTCGGTATTCTCGACGCCGACGTCCTGGTCACGCTCGCGCCGACGGAGGACCCCTCCAAGGTGCAGGTGACGGTCGCGGAGCGCGACTTCGGTGCGATCGGTTCGGCGTACCTGCAGCCCGACCTGCTGCACGCTTGCTTTCTCGACGCCGGTGCCGCCCCCCTCGGCCGTGCGGGTGCCGAAGGATCCGCGCGGAGTCCGGGCAGTGCGGTGGAGCAGGAGCTCGCCGAAGCAGCGCTTCCCTACACGTCCGGTGCCCAGCAGGGGCTTCCGGCCTCCGTCACCCACGTGCTGGCGGCACTGCGCACCACACTGGCCAACGGCGACCCCCAAGCCCTTGCGGAACTCGGACCCTCCCTCACTGATGCAGCTGCGGCGCCACCACGGCTGCCCGACACCGCCGAGGGACGCCGGCTCGCCGCCGCGCTGCAGGCGTACGGAACCGCCGAGTCCGCGGGCGCCGTCGGGCAGTCCGCCGCTGCCGCTGTTCAGCCCGCCGCTGACAGCGGGCATGTCCCCGGCATCGATGAGGAAGACGGCGGAGACGGTCTGGTACCGGGGGATGAGGAGGATGAGCCCGAGGGAGCGGTCTTCCCTGCCCTGAGGATCCTCAAGGATGCGGTCGACCGCTCGAAGATGCACCCGATCCCGGTCATCCGCACCGGGGAACGTGACAGCGGTCCGTGGCCTTTGATCAGCGAGGACATGGACGGCGAGCCCCGCTGGGTCCACCCCGATGTCGCCCTCACCCGCGTTCCTCGCACCAAGGCGAACGGGAAGCGTGTCCGGCGCGATCAGCTCGACGTGTCCGGCTCCTTCGGTGAGGGCGTGATGTGCCTGATCGACCGTAACGGCAGCTATCCGTCCGCCTGTTCGGCCGTTCCTCTCGCCCCGAACAAGCTGCTGCACACCGGCCCGCTCGACACGTTCGACAAGACGAAGGCCGGCATCTACCTCATCGACATCCCGGAGTGGAACCGCACCGACATGCCGCACCCCCTGGGGCGGATCATCGAGCGTCCCGACGAGCAGGGTCGCGTGTGGGTCACCACCCCCCACATCAAGCAGATTGAGAAACTCGTCCGCGAAGGCCACCTCACCGCCGCACCGGCCATCCACGACTCCTGGACCGGGAAGGCCAACGAGTCGCTCTTCAAGCCCTTCTACGAAGCCACCCGGAAGGCACGCACCGAGCTCGTCCAGGCCGGCGGTGACCCCTACAAGGCATACAAGACCCGGCTGTCCATCGCGTTGCGCCTGCTGTGGCCCAAGCGCGCGGAACAGCGGTCCCCGTTCTGGCGGCCCGACTGGCGCATGAGCATGGTCGCCGAGGCATCCGTCCGTCACTGGTCGGTGGCCTTCAGGGCCGTCCAGGACGGGCATCAGCTCATCGCCCTGCGCAACGTCGACGCGGCCGTCTTCTGGACACCCGACGGCACGCCGCCCGCCACGTACCGGATTGGGACCGGCTTCGGTGAAGTGAAGGCCAAGTTCATCCACCGCGGCGAGATCATCCCCGAGGGTGACGACTGATGGCGGGACCCACAGGCCACGGAGGCTCCCTGGGCGCCGCCCTCAACGACCTCCTGCGCTCCCAGGTCACTCCCCGCCACCGGCTGTCCTCCTACACCGCCAAGCACTGGCACGCCCAGCTCAGCCAGCTCACCGCAACCCGCCGCGGGTACCAAGCGCTGGAGGACGCCGGCCTCCACGTGACCACCAAGACCCTGATCAACTGGCTGTCCGACTCCGAGTACAACATCCGCCGCAGCTACCGCGACCTCATCCACACCGCCTACGAGAACACCGCCATCGTCCCCGCCGAACCGATCCCCGACCACGTCAAGAGAGGCCAGTTCGAGATCAGCGGCCTCGTCAGGACAGGCGACGACGAACGCGAGCGCGGCAACCGGCGGGCCGCGCCCCTGCGCATCGACGGCAGCAGGGGCGACTGGGACGAGATCGAGGGACTCTGGCTGGCCGACGAGCTCACCGACGACGATTTCGAGGACCGCTTCATCGACGACATCATTGTCGCGGACATCGGCGAAGGCACCGACGGATGGGAGTTCCCCGGAAGCGCATACGCCGTCGAGCTCAGGTAACACCGTCACCCGGTGACCGCCCGGCCCAGCGTGGGGTGTGCACTACCGCGGTGACCTGGCCGGGTCAAGCACGTCCTTTGCCTGCTTGTCAGGGATGGCTGATGCAGACACCGGTGCAGAGCCTCTGCCGTGCGTACACCCGGTTCTCCACCAGGTAGGCGGCGGGAGACGAGGAACTGGGCGGGCAGGTCCGCCAGCGAGGCACGCATCGCCCGGCTGATGAGGCACTCCCGCAACACCATCAGAAAGGTACTCGGGCGTGCCTGATGGCAAACGGTAACTCGCCGACAGCTTTCCTCGCCGTCGGGGCTGATGCCTTCCGTCAAACGCCCGCTGAGGGGCCCGAGGCGGGCCGCCGAGGTGAAGCGGCCGTGAGTCGGGAAGGCCGGACCGCGGGGTGGTCGGGATCTTGAAGGCGGTGTCGGCTTCCTTCGCGGCCGAGGCGGCCCGGACAGCCGGGGCTCGGAACGTTTATCGGGACGTCTCTCGTGGGTGATCCTCGCGGCGAAGCCGTGACCTGTAGGGGATGGGAGGGAGTTGCACAGGTATGACACGACTTCGGATGGCGGCTGCCGTAGTGTCGGCGGTAGTCCTCGCTGCTTGCCTGGCCCCGTCTGCCGCGCAGGCGGCTTCAGCTCCGGCTGTGGTTGGGAAGCACAGCTTGGCGGTGAAGCCGTGTGGTGTCCGGTGGAAGGCGGTGCAGCGGGTGGCTGTCCGCCGGCCCGGACCTCACGACGGGCCCGTGGCCACGCTGCGGTCCCTGGTTCATCACTACCTCGGCAAGGGCGAGGTTGTACGTTCGTGCGTGGTGGCTGTTGATAGGGCTCTTTGGATCTCGTCAGAGTCGCTCTTGTTCGTCACTTAGTTGGACGTTGAATCGTGTGGGGAGAAGTGACGAGCAGGAGCATGTGTGAGGGCCCGACGACCGTCAGGTCGTCGGGCCCTGGAGATCGGTGACGGTCAGCCGGGGTTGTCCGCGTAGTAGACGCGGAGCATCGAGTTGATGCCCTCGACGGTGTCGGAGATCGTGATGTTGTCGATCCAGCGGTGTCCGATGTGTGCGGTGTGGCAGATGCTGTCGGGATGTTCGACGGCGACCGCGAAGACGAAGACGCGAGCGATGCGTCCGTCGTCGTGTGCGTGGTCGTTGTGGCCGAGGTAGCGCGTCACCTCCGCGGTCGAGAAGCCGAAGTACTCGGCGAGGACGCGTTCCATGCCGCCGGTGAGGGTCTCTCCGGCCCGGACCGTGCCCGTGGGCAACTGCCAGGCTGTGGGGGCGAGTTCGAAGTTGTGTGAGGGTTTTTCGATCAGGAGGAAGCGTCCTTCGTGTTCGATCAGCGCGGCGGCGGCCAGTTCGCCGATGCCCTCGCTGTGAGTGCGGGTGACGAGTTCGTCGAGTTTGCGGGCGTCGAGGAGGTCGCTGATCACGGGGTCCTCCGCAGCGGGACGACGCCGGGGTTGGGAATGGCCGGGCGAGCAGCTTCCGGGGTGGCCAGCAGCGCGACGATCGTGACCGGCTGCTGGCAGTGGGGGCAGTTGCGGGTTGCGGTGGGCTCCATCGGGTCCCGCTCGGCCGGGGCGTGGCGCGAGACGGAGCGGGCCGCGGGTTTGGGCGGCGGCGGCAGTTCGGTCCGCGGCAGAGGAGCGGTAGGTGGTGTCTCGCCCAGCCGGCGGGCTCGTTCCTCGTCCCGGGCCCGGCCGCGCTGCCGCTCGACGTCCCGCCGGCAGGCGGGTGAGCAGTAGACCTGCCGGACCGTGCTGGGCGCCTCGAAGGTGCCCTCGCAACACGGGCAGATACGCTCATCGAGTGAGTCTTTGCTGGTGCGGGCCGCGAGGCGGCATTCAGCTGAGCAGTAGGACCGGCGGGCGCTGGCGTTCGTGGTGAATTCCCCCTGGCAGATGAGGCAGTTGCGCTGCAGCGGGGTGTTCTTGCGGTGGGTCTCGGCGCAGGCGGGTGAGCAGTAGACCTGTCGGCTCTTGCTGTGGGAGACGGTGAAGACCGCCTCGCAGACCGGACAGCGTCGGGCCATCTCCGCTGAAACCTCATCAGGGGTGTTGAGAGCGTTGTGGTCAGGAGACACGGGCATTCACTCCCTGTCGCAGCACGTCGGCCTGGCTCTGGTGGCCGCGCAGTCGGTAGGACGGGCCGTCGATGCCGACGACAGCGGCCCGGTGCAGGAGACGATCAAGCATCGCCGCGGCGACGGTGGCGTCTCCGAACGCACCGGCCCAGTCGGCGATACCGACATTCGTCGTCAAGATCGTCGACGACTTCAGATACCTCTGGTTGATCACCTGGAACAGGGCCGAGGCCCCGTCCTCGGGCAGTGGCAGATAGCCCAGTTCGTCGACCACCAGGAGCTTGGGGCCGGCGAAGAAGTTCATGCAGGTCTTCCAGCGGCCTTCGAGCGCGGCCTTGTGGCACTTGGCCGCGAGTTCGGCAGCGGTGGTGAAGTAGACGCGGTGCCCGGCGTCGACCGTGGCCCGGGCCAGTGCGACCGCGAGCATGGTCTTGCCGACGCCCGGCGGCCCGACGAACAGGACGTTCGAGGCGTCGTCGAGAAAACGCAGGGTGGCCAGATCGCGGACGAGTTTCTCGTCGACGCCAGGCTGGGCGGCGAAGTCGAAGTCGTTCAGTGTCCAGGGCTCGGGCAGACAGGCGAACCGCAGCCGGGACGCCAGCCGCCTGGCCTCGGTCGCCTCGACCTCGATCTCCAGCAGCCGCTCCAGGGCCGCGGTCAGTGACATGCCCTCGGCCCGCGCCTGGTCGCAGACCCGGTTCAACGCCTCAGCGGCATCGTTGAGTTTGAGGTAGGACAGATGCCCCCGCAACTGCTGGAAGCGGCGCGCCTCGCTCATCTTCGTCGGCGATGTACTCACTCCTGGTTCTCCTCCTTGGGTGAGGGAGCGTGCCGCAGCCGGTCGGCCACGGCGGCATAGTGGGACAGGTCGATCACGACCCGTTCGGCGGCCGAGGCCACCGCGGCCTGGCCCTCGCGCAACCGCTCGGCCTCGGCCAAGGCGGCCTCGGAGGGCGGGCGGCGGACCTTGGACTTGCAGGGCGCCCTCTCGGAGAAGGACTCAAGGACCCTGCGTTCCAGCGCGACGACGTGGCCGGAGTCCCTCACGATCTGCCCGCCCCCGCGCAGGGCCCGGCGGTGACGGGCGACGACCGCGCGGCCCGCGGTGACGATGTCCAGGAAGTCCCCACCCAGGCGGTGCAGGACACGCACCCGGGTGCCGGCCAGACCCGGAGGAACCGAGTACGAGTTGCCCTCGAAAGACACCAGCGACTGCGGGGTGACCGCGCGCTCGACGGACACCTCCGCCGGAAAGGGCAACGAGGGAAGCTCCAGCAGCACCTCTGCCTCGGCGAGTTCACCGACCGTGGTCCGCATCCCGTCCAGGGTCCGACGCCGCCCGTCCATCCGGACGGCGAGCTTGTCCACCCCGGACTGTGCCTGCTCGACGGTCAGACCATCGGGGACCGTGCGCCACCAGCGTTGCGCGGCGGAATGGTTGGCCTTCTCCACCACCCCTTTGCGGTTGCCCCGGCGCGCGGGGCAGATGTCCACGCCGACGCCGTAGAACTTCGCGACCGCGGCGAACGCCGCGGTGACCTGCCCGCTGGACGGGTAGCAGACCGTGGACATGCGGTCGAAGCGCCACCTGCGGGCACTCCCGCCGAGCTTGCGCACCACTTGATCGAGTGCCTGGACCAGGTGCGGAAAGTCCTCCCGCTCGGCCAGGACCGCCCGCCACCGCCCCGAGTGCGGCAGCGCACCGACCAGCAGATGCGCATGCTCGCCAACTCCCCAGTCATCAGGTGGAGTTGGAAGCTCAAGCCAGTCGAACTGGATCTCCTCGCCCGGCGGATGCGCGATGATCGCGACGTCCCGGCCCTTGGTCGTCTGGCACGGCTCGCAGTGCGGACGGACGCCATGACGGCGCAGGGCCCGCGTGAACGTGGAGTAGCCACCCTGGTAACCCAGCCCGGTGACCTCGTCGAACAGCGTGGTCGCCCACAAATGCGGGTCGTCCGCGAGCCGTTGGCGGCAGTAATCAAGAAACGGCTCGAACGCATCCGGCGCCTGACGCCGCTGCCCGGGCGTCCTCTTGCCGTCCAGATAGTCCCGAATCGTCTGCCGGTCACGACCCAAATGCCGGGCGATCGCCGAGATCGTCCATCCCTGACGACGCAGAGCATGTGCGTCCACGTCTTCCTCCCGCGTGAGCATCCAGGCCCCCGAATAGGCCGACCATCAAGCACACGCAGGCTCTCCACGACGCACCGACGCCAGTTCGACACGCCGGAAGACTTCACACAAAGAGACCGAAGAACGTCACACGAAGGGTGGGGAGATCAACTGAGCAGGTTTGCCGATACCCCTGAGCACCCTTGACGATTTCCAAAGAGCGCCATCACTGTCGCACGGACCCATAGTGGTCCGGCCTACCGTGCGTGCGGGGCGGAAGGGAGTCTGTGGCGGGTCGTGCCCGGCGGGCAGGTGCCCCAGACCTGCCTGGAACGTGTCTGACTGCGTTCCTGTACGCGGATGTCGTCACACCCTCAGAATGCTGTCGGAGATCGGTTCGAACAGTTCTCGGCTGATGTCAGTGGGTGCTGGCACAGTCACTGTGACTGCATACAGAGAGGGCGCACACCGCATGAAGACTTGGATTCTGCTCGGCCCGGCCTACCCCGCAGTGATCGCCTTCGTGATGCTGGCCGGGCTGGTTCACATGCTCCGCATGCGCAAGGAGATCGAGCTTCCCAACCCCCCGGCCTTCACTGCGGCCTGGCTGCTCGGCTTCCTCGCCCTGTCCCTGGGCCCGTGGGCGCTCGCACCCTCGCTCACTGACGACCATGGCCGCGGTGAACTCTTGGTGGCATGGAGTGTTGGCTTCCCGATTGGTCTCGCCCTCGGAGCCGTCGGCGGCATCTTCTGGACCCGGGCAGCCCTCCGGTCACACTTCCCCGGGAAATACGGGCAGCGATAGCTGCGCCGAACTCACAGTCCGTCGCCCTCGAACGACGGAGTACCGCATCGCCCGAATACTGCCACTTCACCATTCCGCCAGCTGTGATCTGCGCTGTCTTTTTGTCGCGTTGTGGCGGTGGGCCGGTCGGTTTCGACGTTGTGGGCTGTGCGCTGGCCGTGGATGGTGTATGGGGCTGTGCGGCGGACCAGCTGTACCCGTATATGGTCCGCTGGTCATTATCGCGACAGCACTTCGCGGGTCCTTGCGACGCCTGGTGGGCCGAGCACAGCGAGCACAGCCGCAACTGTTTGAGAGCCTTCCTCAACTGGGCTATGCAGAGCCGCCATTGCCGACGCTCCCTCTCCATACCCGCGATGAAGGCCACCCGACGAGCCGCGCAGAGCGAAGACGAACGCTTGGACTTCCTCGGCCGACTGCTAACCGACCAGGACACACTGCCTCGATCAGTGGCATCAGCTGTTCATCGCGGCGCCGGCGGGCGGACTTCGGCCGTTTCTTGCGGGCGAAGTACGTCGACGCCGACAGCTCAAGAACCCGGCAGACGGGATCGACCCCGAGACCTCTGTCACGCAGGTGATCGATCACCTGCTCGGCCTGATCTCCTGGGCAAAGAACACCGAGGCGGCTTTGAGGATCTCGTTCGCCCGCCTCAACTCCGCTACTTCTTTGCGGAGTTGCCTGAGCTCATCCTGCTCGGACGTGGTCAGCCGGTCGTCGCGCTCGCCGCGGTCGGCCTGGCCTGGCGGACCCAGCCGCGCAGGGCCTCCTTGTGGATGCCCAGGTTCTTCGCGACGTGGGCGATCGGCCGACCGGTGGTGCGGACCTCATGGATCGTGCGCTCGCGGAGCTCGTCCGGGTATTTACGGGGTGCTGCCATAGTGCTGGTGGATCTCGTTCGCCAGGAACGTAACCCTGGCATCAGGGACTCCACAAATCTCAGACACCATCCGCTTTCCGAACGTGATCGTTTGGTTCGGGCTGGGTGGGCATGAACTCCGCCTGGCGGCGGGAGGGATGGGTGTGGTTCGTCCGTTCGTCTCGCTTGTGGAGGTGGCTGGTGTCGTCGGTGCTCGGTCTGCTGGAGGCCCGGGAGAAGAAGGTCCGGGAAGAGGTGGCGCGGTTGCAGGAGGAGGCCGAGCGGGTGCGGGCGGCGCTC